>DATCKB010000028.1:0-14008 GCA_036562505.1 Parasegetibacter sp.
ATGCTGCCCAGCGCAATCCACAAAGTAAACTTGTGCGGATGTATTTTTTTTCTCTGCTCACTCATCACCTGTTCCATTATAAAAAATTAAATTCAACAATAAGTTGTTGTGCCAGCTTGTATTCTCTCATTTACTCTACCGGCTTCAACCGTCATCCCAGAATCAGTTCACTCAACTTACCCTGTTTATCCCACAATAGAGCTAACAACACTACCGGCAAATAAATATAACTGCTGAACATCACTCTTCTTGCAGCTTTTACATCCAGTTGTCTGTAAAGTCTGACGCACTGCACCACCATAAAAATATTGGCGATAAGTATGACATACAAACTTATCTGTCCGCTCATTCCTATGAAATATGGCAACATACCTACCGGAATCAGCAGAAATGAATACATCACTGCCTGAGTTGCGGTAGAGCGGGTCGGACCTCCCGCAGAGGGGAGCAGTTTAAAACCAGCACGGGAATAATCCTGATGCGCCACCCATGCAATTGCCCAGAAATGCGGGAACTGCCAAAAAAACTGTATTGCAAAGAGCACCCATCCTCCGGCAGACAATTCATCTGCACCAGCAACCCATCCAATCAGGCATGGCAAAGAACCGGGAACAGCTCCTACCAACACGGAAATCGCGCTGATCTTTTTTAGCGGAGTATAGATAAATGCGTAGAGAAACAAACTGAAAACTGCCCATCCGGCTGCCATCCAGTTAAAATAAATACCCAGAATCAGCGTACCGGCAATTCCTGCTATCCAGGCGAAGGCCCAACCTTCGTTGGCACTCATTCTTCCTGCGGCAACAGGTCGTTTGCTGGTCCGTTTCATCAATGCATCGGTATCTTTTTCTACAACCTGATTGATGGCATTCGCACTTCCGGTTATCAACAATCCGGCAGTAAACAACAAGATCACCATCTTCCAGTTAAAGTATACTCCCGGAACTAAAAGATAACTCACCACACAGGAAAAAACAACCGTAAAACTCAAGGTGAATTTTACCAGTTGCATATAATCCTTCACCTTCGACCTTATTGTAATATTCGCTGACAAACCGTTGTTCTCCCCGCAATTTTATGTTAAGAACTCACAAATATTAAGAACTTCAATAATCCCTTTCTCACCTAACCTTTTAATTCAGCTGCTGCTTCTTTATATCTCTTGCACCACAACTGATGATTAGTGTTTGCTTTCATTTGCACCCACCGGTTCTGTCTGTGGTATAAAGTCTCTTCCATCTTTACCATAATCATATGCCCAGCGATGAACTTCAGGAATTTCACCCTCCCAGTTTCCGTGCCCCGGATTGATCGGGGTAGTCCATTCAAGGGTTGTAGACTCCCAGGGGTTAGTGCTTGTAACTTTTCTTCCTTTAAACATGGAATAGAAATAGTTAAACACAAACAGCAGCTGAACAAAGAACACGATAATTGCCACCACACTGATAAACTTGTTCAATTCCGCAAACTGCTTAAATGATTCCCAGTTGCTGTAATCCAGGTAACGGCGAGGCATACCCGCAAGTCCCTGATAGTGCATTGGCCAGAAAATCATATAAGCGCCAATCAACGTTACCCAGAAGTGGATGTAAGCCAGTGTATTATTCATATAGCGGCCGAACATCTTAGGGTACCAGTGGTAAATACCTGCGAACATACCGAACATTGCGGCCACACCCATTACAATATGGAAGTGTGCAATTACGAAATAAGTATCATGCAGGTGAATATCGAGTGTAGAGTTTCCAAGGAAGATACCGGTTAAACCTCCGGAGATAAACAGGCTCACAAATCCGAGCGCGAATAACATACCGGGCGTAAACCGGATTCTACCGCGCCAGATAGTTGTTAACCAGTTGAATACTTTAATGGCAGATGGCACGGCAATCAGCAGGGTCAGCAACACAAAGAACGCGCCCAGGAATGGATTCAGACCGGTGACGAACATATGGTGTGCCCAAACCAGGAATGCCAGAATTGTGATAGCGAACAGAGATGCGATCATCGCCATATAACCAAAGATCGGTTTGCGTGAGTTGGTAGACAGAATTTCTGACGTCATACCCATCGCAGGCAGAAGGATGATATATACTTCAGGGTGACCAAGGAACCAGAAGAGGTGTTGGTAAAGAATTGCACTTCCACCCTCATTTGGCAAGGCAGCGCCTTTAATAAAAATGTCTGACAGATAGAAGCTGGTTCCTCCGTGACGGTCGAACAGCAGCAAAATGAAACCTGAAAGCAATACCGGGAATGACAATACTCCAAGTACGGCAGTAAAGAAGAATGACCACATTGTCAACGGCATACGGGTCATGCTCATACCCTTAGTACGCATATTCAGAATAGTAGAAATATAGTTCAGACCTCCAAGAAGAGACGACACCACGAACAGTGCCATACTTATTAACCAGAGATCCATACCTACTTTAGAACCTTCGGCTGCTTCACCCAATGCACTCAGTGGAGGATAAGCTGTCCATCCTCCGTTAGCCGGACCGGTTTGTACAAACAAGGAAGAAACCATTACTACGCTCGCGGCAAAGAAAAACCAGTAGCTCAGCATATTCAGAAATGGCGAAGCCATATCTCTTGCTCCGATTTGCAAAGGAATCAGGAAGTTAGAGAACGTTCCACTCAATCCGGCAGTCAATACGAAGAACACCAGTACAGTACCGTGCATGGTTACCAGTGCATAGTAGAAGTCGGGGCTCAGTTTACCACCGGGCGCCCATCTTCCCAGAATATCCTCCAGGATCGGAAAAGCCTGATCAGGATATCCGAGCTGCAAACGGAAAATTACCGAAAACAAACCACCGATGATAGCCCAAACAATACCAGTTAGCAGGAACTGCTTAGATATCATCTTATGATCCTGACTGAAGATATACTTCGAGATAAAGGATTCATGGTGATGATGATCATGATGCTCATCATGACCTAAAGCATGTGTACTTGCTGGTGTATGCAGGTGTATTGCGCCTTCGTTACTCATGAGAAATTATTTTTTATTATTTAACCCAAACGGGTATCCTAAATTTATTTTTTTGCTATTTCTTTTTCTTTTGCCTCGTCAGCCTTTACAGAAGAGCTTGTGCTATCCTGTGAAGCTCCGTTTTGTGGTGCATTTGAAGGATCTTTGTCCGGGAATGCAATATGATAACCTGATTTTTGTTTTGCAATCCACAGGTCAAATTCTTCCTGAGTTACCACTTCAATTGTTCCACGCATTGAGAAGTGACCGGCACCGCACATCTGATCGCACGCGATTTCATAAACGAAATCAGGATTATTGGTCATCTTCTTCATTTCTGCAGTAGTATATTTTGGTGTAAACCACATTGTTGTTGGTGTACCGGGAACGGCATCCATCTTCATACGGAAATGTGGTAAACCAACACTGTGTACGACATCCTGCGCACCAATTCTCAGTTTAACAGGTCTGTCTTTCACTATGTACATGGAAGTAGTAAGAATAATATCATCGTGAGTTGCAGGATCATCCCAAAGCAACCCTAAATCATTACTCGCGCCCGGATCGATATTTCTGTAATACTTCTTACCAAATTGTCCGTCATCACCAGCATAACGATAAATCCATCCGAATTGCTTTCCGGTAATTTCTACCTCAAGAGCATCTTTCGGAGCATCAGAGGTGATTTCAAACCAGTATTTCAGACCGAATCCTACCAGGATAGTAAGGGTAATTGCAGGGACTACTGTCCAGATTACTTCCAGTTTATTATTATGAGGGAAATAATAGGACTTTCGGTTTGGTCTGTCCTGATATCTGTAAGAAAACCAGAAAAGCAGGATTTGAGTTGCGAAGAAAACGATACCGGTAATAATAATAGTTATCCAAAGCATGGTATCGATTGCTTCACCCTGTACTGAAGCCGAATCATATGGCAATAAGGTCTTATCGTACAACAGTTCATTACACCACCAAACTCCTATAAGCCCGACTATAAGGAACGCTATCATCAAAAAGCCATTGATCCTGTTGCTCTGTTCCTTAGCCTGCTTTTCGCCTTTAAGCACAGACACGTATTCACTGGCTTTGGCGATCTGGAAGATCACTACGAAAACCAAAACTACAGCGGCCGTTATTAATAATCCTGATGACATGATGCTTATCTAGATTTATACAAAATTGTTAATAATATAATCTCCTGTCGTAGTATCCAATCTGTTTATGTGTGATGTATAATACTTTCTTTAAAGAACGGATGATTCACCGGATTCAACTTATGTTTAGTCAATGCTCTTCCAACAAGAAGAATAATCATACCAACATAAAGGAACATGATTCCGAAATCAAACCAGTTCAGGTGAAAATGTTCTTTCTGAACGCTTGGAGCAACCATCAAGAAGAAGTCGATCCAGTGTCCGAAAATAATCAACACAGACATTATAGTTACAACAGTATAATTTCTTTTAGAAGTTCTTGACATCAGAATCAGCAGAGGTGCAATAAAGTTTATCAGCAGATTGAAGAAGAACAGTCCTTTGTATGGTCCCTGAACACGCAGTTTAAAATAAACGGTTTCTTCAGGGATGTTTGCGTACCAGATCAACATGTACTGAGAGAACCACAGGTAGGTCCAGAATATTGAGAACGCAAACATAAATTTACCCAGATCGTGAATATGTTCTTTATTCACGTATTCCAGATAACCTTTGTTTTTCAGATAAACGACGAATAAAGTCATCAGTGCAACACCTGATACGAAAGCGCTCGCAAACGTGTACCAGCTGAACATGGTTGAATACCAGTGTGCGTCGATACTCATAATCCAAAGCCAGGGGATAGTTGAAGCTACAGTTAATCCGAAGAACACCAGGAATAACGAAGCCCAGATGGTATTTTTCCAAATGAATTTCGCTCCCTCCTCTTTATTCATTTTTCCCGTACGGTCACTGTTCTGTGAAATTTTTCTCATTTTGGCTCCGAGCACACTCCATAAAACCAATGTGATGACAGTCCAGATAGTGAAGAAAGTCGGGTTTAAAAATCCTGATTTACCTTTCAGAACAGGATCGTTTTCAACTACTTCATGATCAATCCAGTGATAAATATGATGCTGATGTCCAAATACGATTGCTAACAATACTACTCCTGCCAGAATTGCGAACACAGGTACTACACTTGACACCGCTTCAGAAACTCTGCGGAAAGAGAGTTGCCATCCACCCATTGCCAACGTTGTAGCACATATAAAGAACATGGCCGAATTAACAACCAACAAGAAGAATACACTGTTCTGAAGCAGAACTGACCAAAAACGGGCAACCTCATGCTCGTCATTACTTGCACCCAGTGTGAAGATTCCCATCACGAGCGCCAACAATCCTACGCCCAGCAAGCCTAAGCCCCATTTTTTCATTCCGCCTGTGATCTCGAATTGCTCTCTGATAGCCATTATATTCAGTTATTTAGATTTTCAAATTGCTTTTGCTGCCAGGTTTATTGTTTTGCCGTTGCTGAACTATCTGAATTACTTTCTACCGGAGGAGGTGGCGGTGGTGTGTCACCTAATCCCTGTTTACTTCTGATGTACTTTACCACCATCCAGCGTTCTTTACGATCTAACTGTGATGCATAGCTTCCCATCATGTTTTTTCCGTAAGTTATTACGTGGAAAATTGTTCCATCTGCCAGATTCTTAATTTCATCGCTCAGCAGGTTTTTCGGAGCCGCTGCATACGGGCCGCTTCCATCTTTCCAAAGCGGTCCATTACCATCAAGGTTCTGTCCATGACAAATTCCGCAGTGAATCAGATACAATCTTTCTGCGCGTGCTATGTCAGCTGCGTCAAGAGCAGGAAGCGGGTTGCGAACAGAAGCACTTGCTGTATATCCACTATCCGTATCTGGAAGGTTGTAAGGAAACAACTCTCCTCTCTTGATTGTCCCCTCAACAGGAAGGTTACTGAAATTAATTCCCTGTTTTGCTAATTCTTCTCTCTGTTCCTGAGTCACAGAATATGCTTCATACGCTCTGCTTTCCATCATATCAGGCATATAAGCCTTACCGCGCGTACGTTTCACATCATTGCAACTGGCAGCCATGATAGCACATCCAGAAAAAACCGCTATGATTGATAATATCTTCATTATATAATTTTCTTTTCAGTCCAACTAATTAATGACCTTCGGGTAATAATTCTTTTGTTTTATACAGCTTGTCTTCTTTATCATATCTACCCAGCCACCAGCCGCTCTCAGCCATTTGTGTATGAACTTCTTTTGCTCCGGTTTTTTCCAGAAACGCCATAGCTTCTGCTTCATTTGTTCTGGAAGTGCATTCAAGCACCATTACAAATAAGTCATCTGTAGCTCTTGGGTGAAAATGGTGTTTCTTCACGAATGGAGCCAGTTGGCAAAGGTAGCAGAAGGTAAGTACCATTCCTACCGCTGCAAACAATACAGTCAGCTCAAACGTAATCGGAATAAACGCAGGAAGGGGCAGGTGCGGTTTACCACCAATATTCATAGGCCAATCCTGTGTAAAAATCCAGCTCATGAATCCTAAAGCAGTAGTTGTTCCGGTGATTCCGTAAATAAATCCGGCAGTATGCAGACTGGTTTCTCTTAAACCCATTGCATGATCCAGACCGTGTACAGGAAACGGAGTGTAAACATCATGGATTTTATATCCTGCAGTCCGTACCTGCTTTACTGCAGGAAACAACACCGCCTCATCATCAAAACAGCCAACTATAAACTTTTTAATCGCCATATTTTTAGCATTTAGCTGTGAGCTTCTAATTATTTTTAGTGATGCGCATATTTATTAGTGAACTCTTCAACCGACATATTCTCTACATCATCCACTTTAGCTTTATAGTTCTCACCGGATGTTTTCAATACATGCTTGATCTCCGCAATCGCAATAACCGGGAAGTATTTTGCGAAGAGGAAGAAGCAGGTGAAGAATAATCCGAAAGTTCCCAGATAGAATCCGATCTCCCAAATTGTGGGTGAGTAATATACTGACCATGAAGATGGAAGATAATCGCGGTACAATGAGGTTACAATAATTACAAAACGCTCAAACCACATTCCGATGTTTACGATGATACTCATGAAGAAGGTAAACAGGATATTTCTTCTCAGTTTGCGGAACCAGAACAACTGTGGTGAGATTACGTTACAAGCCATCATCAGCCAGTAGCTCCAGCCATACGGACTGAAAATATCTGCTCTGTTTTTCAGGAATACATCCTGTTCATATATAACACCTGAGTACCAGGCAACAAACAATTCAGTCAGGTAAGCACAACCCACGATACATCCGGTCAATACAATTACCTTGTTCATGGCCTCGATGTGACCTATAGTAATGTATTCCTCCAGATTCAGAATTTTTCTGGTTACAATCATCAGGGTTTGTACCATGGCAAATCCGGAGAAGATCGCACCCGCAACGAAGTAAGGAGGGAAAATGGTCGTGTGCCATCCCGGAATTACCGAAGTTGCAAAGTCGAACGATACGATTGTGTGTACTGAAAGTACCAGCGGTGTAGAAAGACCTGCCAGAACCAGCGACAATGCTTCATGACGTTGCCAGTGTTTGGTTGAACCGGTCCATCCGAAAGATGCTACACCATATAGTAATTTTCTGAGTTTAGTTTTAGCTCTGTCGCGTACTGTTGCAAAATCAGGAATCAGACCTGAATACCAGAACAGTAAGGACACAGTGAAATAAGTTGAAATTGCGAATACGTCCCACAGCAATGGTGAGCTGAAGTTAACCCAAAGAGGACCGCGGGTGTTTGGATAAGGCAGTACAAAGAAAGCCATCCATACACGACCCATGTGGAAGATAGGGAACTGACCGGCACACATTACGGCAAAGATGGTCATCGCTTCTGCAGCTCTGTTCACCCCTGTTCTCCAACCCTGACGGAAAAGCAAAAGAATCGCAGAAATCAGCGTACCGGCGTGACCGATACCTACCCACCATACGAAGTTGGTAATATCCCAACCCCAACCGATTGTTTTGTTCAGGTTCCACTCGCCAATACCGTAAGCAACTTCACGATACACTGAATAAACTCCAAACAGCAACAAGGCAACAGAAATATAAAATCCAACATACCAAAGTTTACCAGGTTTTGCCTCGATTGGTCTTACGATGTCTTCTGTAACCTGATGGTAGGTCTTGTTTCCGTCTACTAATGGCTCTCTAAGTTGAGATTCATACTTTAATAATGCCATATTTGTGAGCTTTTGACTATCTGCTTATTTCTAAGCTTTTAGCCTGGTATTTTTGTAATGATCAGTTTTTCAAAATTTATCTTCAAATTCCTCGTCCTGTTCAAACATCATTAGAGATGTACCGGCTGACTTCTGTTAGTGTCCGTGACCTTCATGGTCATGAGCTTCTGCCATTTCCAGTTCATCTGTGTTTCTCACTTTTGCCAGATAAGAAACGTTAGGTAAGGTATGCAGTTGCTCAAGAACAAAGAAGAGACGGTTAGAACTTTCTGAACGGGTTTTATAAACCAGACTGTTCTTATCGTTAACATCACCAAACACAATACATCCGCTCGCACAAGCCTGAGCACAGGCTACAGTAGCTTCACCATCAGCCATTACGCGGTTCTCTTTCTTCGCTTCCAGTTTAGCATGCTGCAGACGCTGAGCGCAGAAGCTACATTTTTCCATTACACCACGGCTACGAACTGTTACATCCGGGTTCAATACCATTCTGGTAAGATCATCGTTCATCATCAAAACACTGTCTTCCAGAATATCCTGATTGTTTCCGAAACTATCCGCTCCCATATAGTCAGCCCAGTTAAAGCGACGTACTTTATACGGACAGTTGTTTGCGCAATAACGGGTTCCGATACAGCGGTTATAAACCATCTGGTTTATACCTTCAGAACTGTGCATGGTTGCTGCAACCGGACAAACGTTTTCGCATGGTGCGTTATCGCAATGCTGACAAAGCATAGGCTGGAACACCACATCCTTTAATTGATCCGGATTGTCTTTGTCTGAAACATAGTAGCGGTCGATTCTCAGCCAGTGCATTTCGTGACCTCTGAGAACTTCAGCTTTCCCTACTACAGGAATATTGTTTTCTGCATTACAAGCCACAACGCAGGCGCCGCAACCGTTACATGAGTTCAGATCGATACTCATACCCCAGTGAATACCCGGACGCTCATTCAGCGAAGGATCATAGAGGGTAGCTTCATTTCTGAAATCACCGGTTTTAGGAGCGTAGGTAGCTATCAGATGCTCCCTGTCTGCTGTAAAGTAAGAAGGATTATGTTTCAGAGTAGCCAGAGAAGTTTCCCTTACTACTTCTTTTCTGTCTTCGTAAGTGTTGTGGGTTTGGGTAAGCGCTACGGGATGTGTTTTTCCTTTTACTACGCTTACTTCTACATCGGCGACCTGATACTGAACAGTAGCACCGTTGAAGTCAGCAAACCCATATACATTCTGTCCAACATTCTCCGCTGCTTTTCCGATTTTAGCTGATCTTCCGTAACCCACTGCAATTGCGATGGTTTGCGGATGACATCCCGGAATAATCAATACAGGAAGTGAAACAGATTTATTATTAAAACTAACTGTAACAACTGGTTTAGGAGGATTTACCTCATACTTATCAGCCTGGCCGCTGTTGGTCAGATCAATGCCCAGCATTTCCTTAGCCATTGACCAGCTCATGATTACATAGTTATCCCAGGTTGCTTTAGTAACCGGATCAGGCAATTCCTGCAACCATGGGTTGTTGGCTTGTTTACCTTCACCGATAGCTACTTTCTGATACAGGGCAAGTTCTATACCTGAACTTACTTTCGCTGAATTCACTGCATCAAGTGCTGCAGCAAGATTGCCATTGAAAGATGCACCTGCAACAGGGCGGTTAGCCGGCTCAACTACTCCGTCCTGAAGAGCCTTGTTCCATCCATCCTGAGAGCCAAGTTTTCTGCTCCAGTAATTTTTCAGGAAGCTCAGATAGTCGGTATCACTCTGAGCAGACCATTTCAGCAGGCTATCCTGCCATTGTCTGGTTTTAAACAATGGTGCGATAGTAGGCTGCATGAAAGAATAATAACCTGATTCTGGTTCTGCATCTCCCCAGCTTTCAAGGAAATGGTGATCGGGAATAACGTATTTGCACAGTTCGGTAGTTTCATCCATTTTTGGATTGAAGGATACCGTAACCCCAACTTTACTTAAACCGGTTTTGAATTTCTCTGCATCGAAGTAATCGTACGCCGGGTTAGCACCGTGGATGAGCAGTGCACCAACGGCACCGGCATTCATATCTTCCACCAGCTTCACCATATCAGCGTCAATACCCTGACGATAGTTAACAGTAACACCCCAGTTAATGGTCGTACCGTTAGAGCCAATCGCATCGTTGATTGCATTTACGATTACCTGAACATTTACATCGTTAGAACCAGAAACTACCAGTCCGGCGCCTCTGTTAGCGATCAGTTCAGCTGCAGCTTTTTCAATTCCTGCTTTCAGATTTGCATCGGAAATACCTACTGCACCCTGACCCTTTACAGCACTCAGCAATGCAGCAGCAACTCTTCCGGTTTCTGACGGACGGTGAACAAAACGTTCATCAGCATTCGCACCGGTCATACTCAGGAAGCTTTCAAAATGGAAATGTTTGTTCATTTCCAGATTATCAGCGGTTATTTTTCTTCCGGTTGCAAATTGTTTTGAAAATGCAACGGGGTTTAACCAGGAGCCCATGAAATCGGCACCCAGACTAACCACCACTTTTGCTTTATCGAACTGATAAGAAGGAATTGCTTTTTTTCCGTACGACTGCTCATTCGCCAGCAGCATACCTGAATAAGAAACCGCATCATAAGTTACATGACGGCTTCCGGGATATTTTGCAAGGAATGCAGAAATAACTTCTTTGGTAGAAGGTGAGGTAACAGTGCTGGTAAGTAATACTACCGGAGCTCCATTCAGTCCGCTCAGCGCATCGGTTACCATTTTATCGAAAGCCTCGAAAGTGCTTACTTCCTGGCCATCTGCCAGTGGAAAGCGCAAACGGGCTGTATCATACAAGTCCAGTACAGAAGCCTGAACTCTTGCAGAAGTACCACCTCCGGTGATAGAAGAAAGCTCATTACCCTCTATTTTTATAGGGCGGCCATCTCTCACTTTGGCAAGTACACTCACCACATCACCATCCTGAACATAGGTAGTTGCGTAAAAGTCGGCAACGCCCGGAGTCAGATTATCAGGTTTATTCACATAAGGAATAGCCTTTTTCACGGGCATTTCGCAGCTGGCAGCAACAGCCGCAGCGGCTGTACTGAAACCCAGATATTTCAGGAAATCCCTGCGCGGAGTTTTAGCATCAAGGACGCTTTCGCTGCGCAATTCTTCTATGGGCAATAAATCTTCCTGGAATTCATTTTGAACCAGTTTCTGATTAGCCTCACTATTGTTCAGCTCTCCAAAACTTTGCCAGTACTTTTTACTCATAATATTTTAGTTCGATAATTTGCTAAACTGCTATTTATTTCTGCTTGTTGTGTTGTATCACCACCGGAACAACAACTTTACCCAAGCTTAGTAGTGACATTTCTGACACTCGGTTCCTCCGATTTTTTCTACAGTAACTCCGTTGATCTTTTTATTCTTCAAATCTTCGTGGAATTTTTCGTAAATGCTGTAGAACTTATTGTCCTTGAACTGTACTTCAGTTTCTCTGTGACAGTTAACGCACCAGCCCATACTCAGATCGCTGAATTGCTTCACTTCATCCATTTCCTGAATTGCACCATGGCAAGTCTGACATTGAACTTTTCCGGCTGAAACGTGTTGTGCGTGGTTAAAATAAACGTGGTCAGGCAGGTTGTGAATTTTAATCCATTCGATTGGCTTCGCTTTTGATGGATCCCATTTTTCACCTGGCGTATATCCGGCAAATTCATACAGTTTCTGAATTTCTGCTGTACCGTTGACTTCTTTTCCGTCAGCCGTGTACAGTTTTTCACCGGTATATTCTTTAATGTCCATATGACAGTTCATACAAACATTAATAGAAGGAATTGTAGCGTGCTTACTTTTTTCCGCGCTGTTATGGCAGTACAAACAGTTTATCTGATTAATCCCTGCGTGAACTTTGTGCGAAAAGAAAATCGGTTGTTCAGGCTGATAGTTCTGCGAACGGCCTAATCCGATAGCACCGTTAATCACGAAATAACCACCAACAATGAATAACACGATAATCACCAGCGCGATGTAAGCCTTATTTCTGTAGAATGGAACAGGCTCTGGCGCAGGAATGTTTTCTTTATCATCTGCCAGTTTGCGCAGGTTACTGTTTACCTGAAGTAAAATCAGTGCTACTACAGCAAGGATAAGGGTGATGATTCCGAAAAGAAGGGAATTGTCGGTTGCTGCTGCACCACCTGTACCTCCAGCACTGTCATCTTTCGCAGCAGGTGCTTTAAACCCTTCTACGTAAGCGAAAATGGCGTCAATTTCCTCATCGCTAAGTGTAGGGAAACTGGTCATTATCACTTTATTCCACTTATTGAAAAGATCAACAGCATATTGATCTCCACTCTTGATAACAGCCTGGCTGTTTCTTACCCAGGCATGAAGCTTTTCCTTACTCCCCCACCTGTCCATCGACCCTTTAAGAGCCGGACCAGTAACGTCCTTCAGGGGATGGTGACAGGAAGCACAGTTCGAATTGAACAGCGCTTTTCCATCCTGAGCCATCACCTGGCCACCCAGGATCAACGTGGAAAACAATAAAAAACTGAAAATTATCTTTTTTGCATTCGGTCTAATAATCATATCCACAAATATTGGTTTGGGATGTGGAAAAATATCCAAAGTCGGGTGCAAAAATATGACACGAAGTTGACAATTAAGCAACCTCCTACATTTTTTTTTTATCAGCACTGACGCGGGTTTCCGGCGATTCTTGCATGATAAAAATTACCTAGCCATGTTTATTTCTATTGTATTGTTGATTAGTACCATGCCTGCTGAATAACAATAAATGTAAATATGTAGGTTAGTATGTGAGGATTGTTTTTAAATTTTTACTTTTGGCGCAATGATTAATGTAAGCATTTTCGCATCCGGAACCGGCTCCAACGCCGCTAAAATAATTCAGCATTTTAAGTATCATCCCGATATCCGGATTTCCCTGATCGTAAGTAGCAAAGCAACCGCCGGCGTACTGAATATCGCCGAATCACACAGCATTCCGGCGATTACCCTTAAACGCGACGCATTTCTTAACACAGATGAATACGTTAATCTTCTCAGGGAGAAGGATATAAAATTTATTGTCTTGGCAGGCTTTCTCTGGAAGGTTCCTGATAATCTGATAGAAGCGTTCCGGGACCATATAATAAATATACATCCCGCTCTTCTCCCTAAGTTCGGCGGAAAGGGCATGTACGGAATGTTTGTGCACGAAGCAGTAAAAAAAGCAGGAGAACCGGTAACCGGAATTACTATACATAAAGTGGACGAGCATTATGATCACGGCGATGTGATTTTTCAGGCCGAATGCCCGGTTGAAGAAACGGATACACCGGAATCTATCGCGAAAAAAGTTCAGATGCTGGAACATACCTGGTTCCCGGTTATCGTGGAAAAATATATATCCGGACTCGAAAAGCTGAACACTTCTAAGAATAATTAAAAACAGGACTGATGGACCAAACTACTCTTGGAATCGGAACCCGTTTGCAACATACTCAATACGGACCGGGAGTTATTGTAGGAATTCGCTTTGCTACGTATCTCATCTCTTTTATTCATCACGGAGTTAAAGAAGTGGAAAAAACGGATGAAAAACTGGAAGAAATAATCCCGGAAAATATAAGTCCGGAAATAGAAACCAGCTCTGAAATTGAAAAATCACTGCTGAATATCCTGCGTATGTGGGGTGGAATTTTAGAACCTGTGCCGTTGGGCGACAGATGGAAAGGCGGAACTATGATTCTACAGCCCGCCGACCCTTCACTTAAACCC
>DATCKB010000047.1:0-3022 GCA_036562505.1 Parasegetibacter sp.
GACTACCTGACCGGTATGTATAGCCGTGAAAGATCTGATAGTTCTTATCTGAAGAATACAGGTGTTACCATAGCAATTGGTAAGCAGCTAAAATGGCCTGACGATTATTTCAGCTTAACTACTGCATTAAACTACACGCAGTATAGTCTGAAGAATTATCCGAACTTGTTCCCAGGACTCTCCGATGGTAAGTCGCAGAACTTCAACATCAAGTTTACCTTACAACGTTTTTCACAGGATCAGCCCACCTTCCCGAGAAGCGGTTCGAACTTTATGCTGAGTGCACAGTTTACGCCACCTTATTCGATACTGGACAAGAGTATCGAAACATCGGCTAACCCATACAAATTGGTGGAATATCACAAATGGCGTTTCAGTGGTGAGTGGTTTGTGCCACTCGGAAGACCGATGGGTGCCGACCAGAGTCGCCAGTTTGTATTGAAGTTCGCCGCGAAATATGGGTTCATGGGCAGGTATAATCAGAACGTAGGATTTGCTCCGTTTGAGCGTTTCCAGGTCGGAGATGCCGGATTAACCAATAACTTCGGAGTACTGGGATATGATATCATCGCTCACAGAGGCTATCCGGTTTACGACAATCCTGATCCAAAGGTGAACCCTGATCAGCAGAGCGCAAGAGATTATTTCACCATCTTTAATAAATATACAGTTGAAGTGCGTTATCCTTTCAGTACTAATCCCAGCAGTACTATTTATGGGCTGACGTTCTTTGAAGCTGCAAACGGATGGTATGATTTCAAAGACTTTAACCCGTTCAAATTGCGGCGTTCTGCAGGTGTGGGTATGCGATTCTTCCTGCCAATGTTCGGGTTGTTAGGATTTGATTATGGAATTGGATTCGACAGAATGAAACCTGGTGCCCGACTGAAAGATGCGACCCGATTTACCTTTATGCTCGGATTTGAACCCGAATAGTTAAATTTCGGTATGCCCTCAGAATTGGGTTGGTTTTTGAACCTGATACATTAAAACAAACCGATATGACCAAAAAAATATTTTTTCTGGCGTTGTGCCTGATAAGTCTGGCCGGTGCCGTAAATGCCCAGCGTTATGCTGTGGTGGATACCCGTTACATTCTGGAAAGCATGCCAGAATATACCGCTGCTCAGAAACAGCTTGATAAGATCTCTGAACAGTGGCAGCGGGAAATCGACGAAAAGCAGGCAGTGTTGGATCGCATGTATAAAGAGTATGAGGCTGAACAGGTTATGCTGAGTCCCGAATTGCTCAAGAAAAGAGAAGACGAACTGTTTAACCGGGAAAAAGAGGTTCGCGAACTTCAGAGAAAGCGCTTTGGCTTTGAGGGGGACCTTTTTAAAAAGAGACAGGAACTGATTAAACCCATACAGGACAGGGTTTACAACGCCATTCAAAAAATTGCCGCGGCCCGGATGTACGATTTTATTTTAGATAAAAGTGAAGGAATTACCGTTATATTTGCCGACCCTAAGCTCGATAAAAGCGATGACGTGCTGAAGGAACTTGGTGTTAAATAAGTTAAATAAAAAAAATTGATTTTATAAAGCAACTTTTTATCAACCAAAAACAACTTGTATTTTAGAACCCAAACAAAAACTTAAAACATTAAGATGAAAAAAATCACACTAATTGCTTTACTGGCTGCTGGTTTGATGGTAGCACAAGAAGGAAAAGCACAACTCAAAATAGGCTATATTAGTCTGGGTGAAGTGGTAACTGCCATGCCCGAGTTTAAAAAAGCTGACACAAGCCTGAGAGAATATCAGGAAGCTATGCAGCAGAAGTATTTCGAAATGATCAATGATTTCAATAATAAAGATAGCTTATTGAGTAGTGCTGATACGCTGAAGTATAACAAGGCTCAGCTTGAAGTGAAAAGAAAAGAATTGGGCGAATTATATCTTAAAATTCAGGGATGGAACCAGGAAGCATCTAAATCTATCCAGCAAAAAGAAGAGGACCTGATTGCACCGATCCAGAAGAAAGCAATGGATGCCATTCAGGCAGTAGCTAAGGAAGCCGGATACACTTATGTGCTGAACAAACAGGATTTATTCGTCTTCCCGCCTGCAGATGATCTCCTCCCGCTGGTGAAAAAGAAACTTAACCTGAAGTAGGTTTTCAGACAGATAATATTACGATCAACTAGCTATATATGGAACCCTGCTTCGGCGGGGTTTCGTTTTTCTTGCTACATTCGTATCAAAATTTTTGAATGACCCACCCAATAGGCATTTTTGATTCGGGATATGGCGGATTAACCGTACTCAAAGAGATTGTGAGGGAGCTCCCGGATTATGATTTTGTTTATCTGGGCGACAATGCGAGAGCTCCATACGGGACCAGGTCATTTGAAACTGTGTACCGTTACACGCTGCAAAGTGTAGAATGGCTTTTTCAGCAGGGCTGCCCGTTAGTTGTTCTGGCATGCAATACCGCTTCTGCAAAAGCGCTGAGGTCGATACAACAAAATGATCTGCCCAAAATTGCTCGGGAGAAGCGGGTGCTGGGGGTAATCAGACCAACGGCTGAGATTATCGGAAATTTCTCAGATTCAGGTGAAATAGGAGTTTTGGCCACTAACGGAACCGTACTTTCAGAGTCTTATAGGCTCGAAATCAATAAATTTTTTCCGGAGACCAGGGTTTTTCAACAGGCCTGTCCGATGTGGGTACCCCTGATTGAAAATGGTGAAATGGACAGTCCGGGTGCCGATTACTTCGTGAAAAAGTCGCTAGATCAGCTCATGAACCAGTCACCCCGTATCGATACCGTTTTACTGGGATGCACTCATTATCCACTGCTTATGGAAAAGATTAAAATTTACCTTCCTTCCGGTATCCGTATAATCTCTCAGGGAGAAATTGTGGCTCAGAGTCTGAAAAATTACCTCGGCCGTCATCCGGAAATAGACTCAGTATGTACAAAAAACAGCAAAAGAGCATTCTTTACCACAGATTCTGTATCGGATTTCAACAGGCAGGCAAAAGTGTTTTTCGGTGAAGACGTGAATGCTCAGTTT
>DATCKB010000075.1:0-2749 GCA_036562505.1 Parasegetibacter sp.
GGGTGTTTACGACATTGGTACCGGCGAAGGAAAAGTCATCAATCTCAACGATCCCAAAAAAGTTTCGATGGGAGCACCCCCTATGGTTTCAGGTACCCCGTTCATCAGCGGTAATCGCCTGCTCATTCCAACTACAAAAAATATTATGTGCATTGATATGAATACCAATGAGGTTATCTGGACTGCAAAAACAGATAAAATCACCTGGATGAGCGCTGACGATTCAGGAAAGGAAATCTACGGATTTGAAGAAAGACCAAACGGCGATACCAGAATTCACAAAATAAGTGATAACGGTGAACTCCTCTGGAAAGATGAAAGAAAAATTAAAGGAAAAGTAACCCGCTTCGAAATCCTCCCTCAAGGCCTGGCCGTAGTAAGTGATGTAAATAATTCGGGTAAATCGGGTATTTCCAAGCTGGCTTCAGGAGCATCAGAATCAAAAATTGCCTTCCTGAGCGCAATAGACGGAAGCGACCTTTGGGAGAAAGCTCCTAAAACCAAAGGCTACGTTCAACATTTCTACGTAATGGAAGATGGTATCCTTTTCGGAATTGAATCAGGTGGTATCAACAAAATTTCATTCGAGGGTGTTACCCTGTTCAAAAAACCTCTTTCTACCGGCGAGAATATCCACACCATGGCAACTACACCTAAAGGACTCATCTATATTACTGATACAGACGCTAATATTATCGACCTTAAAACCGGCGAATCTATCTGGAATAAACCCATTAAATATAAAAAAGCCACTAATGTAGCCAGTACATACGATAGTAAAAACAAGCGCTATCTTATTTCTACCGGCGCAGAAGTGGTGGCTATCGATGAAAGCTCAGGAGATATAAGCACTTTTGCGAGCATCAAGTTCGAGGAAAAAGAAGTGCCTACTAAAATTCAGGCAAGAGATAACGGCATCCTGCTTTCTTCCGACCAGAATATGATGCTGCTGAACTTTGACGGTTCTAAAAACTTCCATCAATACCATAAGTCACCCGGACAAAGTACATTTATGAAAATTGCAGCCGGAGCACTGGCAGTTGCTTCAACTGCTATGGCAAGTGCTGCCGCCTACCAGGGTGGACGTTACGGAACTTACGGCTACAGTAACCAGCTAAACGCTTATGGTGAGGAAATGAAAGCTTATCAGGAAGGATTTACTAAAATCGCTACAGCATCATTCGCAGAAATGAGCAAGCGCTTCAAAGCAACAGCAGCAACTGCTAACTCTCAGTTTATCCTTACTAAACTCAATGATGGAATTGGTCTGGTTAAGTTGAACAAAGACACGGGCAAAAATGAAAAGGAAATTGTACTGAAAGATAAAAAGCCGGAATATGAAGTAGATGAAATAGGAGGGGTACTGTTCTATAAGTCAAGTCCGAATGTGATTTCTGCCTTTAATCTTTAATCGCAGTTTCGTTCGAATCAGCAAAAAACCTTTAGCTAAGCATTCTCCTAATTGTTCAAGGTGATGTTTGAGCAGTGAGTAGTCTCAAAAGCCGACTATTCGCTGCTCAATTTTTTTAGAGAAGATTCAACCTGCATGCTGGCATTACCATCTTGTTCCGGAGTACCAGCTTTGATTGCGTATTATCTCTTTTTACTTCGATATTTGCGGATGACTTTCGGACTGTTGAAGTATTCGTTCAATTCTTCTTCCGACATAGTATTGGTAATGTCGATGGGAACATCAATCAACTGAACCTGAATCTGCTTTAAATCATCCTTCAACTTGTTAGTCTTCTTGAGAATGTCTTCATCTTTTTCGCCAATCAGGCTATTATCTCTCAGCATAAATTCCATCCGTTTGATGGCTCCCCGGATCAATGACGCCTGATTCTGATCCTGTAGTTTCTGCGGAGCCACAGCTTCCTTCATCGGTACCAGTGCCATCCCTACACTGGGCATGTTCTTTCCGGCTTTCTGGGCAGATGCATCACTTGAGGAATTCAATACAGTTCCGGTCAGAGCTGTAGTGGCAGAAGTGAAGTCGAATGTGGTTCTCGTTTTTTTATTCTTTTTTACGTTCTTATCTAACTGAAGAAACGTGTATTTAAGCTGAAGGATATAACTGTTTATATTCTTTGTCACCAAACCATATTCCTGAAGAGCAAGAGGATAATTCAAAGCATCTTTCACAACTATCTTAACGGTTGCAGTATCTCTCGCCTGAAACTTATTTGTGCCTACAAAACTCAATATTACCGTCTTTTCCCGGTTTTGATCCGTCTCCTTTACAAAGTCGAATGGCGGCGACCAGATAAAATCATCATTACACTTGCTGACAAGGGTGTAATTTTTTAAGGGAATATTTGAAAAAAAGGTGATGTTCTCAATCGGGAAGCTTCCGCTTTCGCACTGCACTTTGAAGTTCACCGTGTCGCCTTCTTCAACATACAGCACTGTACTTACGGAAGGTTTTACGCGCGACGGAATTATCTCGGTATTGTAAAACACTAAAGTAAAAAAGGTGTCGATCTTTTCAGCAGGATTATTCTGATTCTGAACGCCTATATTCACTTTATATTCAAAATCGTATTTCAGTTTTCCGGAAAGGAAGAAAGATTTATCAGCCTTAAACGTCAGGGTTCCGTTATCCTTGTTAATCTTTAATCCAACTGGTGAATTGCGGATATACCAGAAAAAGTCGCTCGATTCCCGGTTGATTTCAAATTGATAAATAAGTGTAGAATCCACGTGTAGCGTGAAAAAGGGATTCAGATTTTTGATTCTCAGCGTGGTATCG
>DATCKB010000083.1:0-5097 GCA_036562505.1 Parasegetibacter sp.
ACCAGGGTGAGTCAATTACCCGACCGTCCATCAGAAACTCATCCAGAAATCTCCTCACATCCTTTTTTTCGGGGGAATCCGGAGAGCCCAGATTCATCAGAACGATCCCCTTTTTTGATTTATTCATTAGTAATTTTTATACTGGAACAGAGTTGCAAAGGTAATTCAATGTGCTCATTAGTATCGCGCCCGAAACCAGGCAGACGGTTTGTACCATAATAAAACGAATTCTTACAATTCCAGCGAAATACAAACTATAATATGACACAGGATTGACATAGTTATACCGTTTAAATACCGTTTATTGACGCACCAGAACTAATTTTGCAGAAGAGTAACCGAACTAGACCAAGATGCCCGAAAACCACAATAGAGAATTAAGTCGCTTTTACATCGTCGGAATCAATTATAAAAAATCTGATGCTGCAGTAAGAGGTCAATTCGCGATCAATGAAGATCAGTACAGGTTGTTACTCGAGCAAGCCAAAACACAATCTCTCTCCGACATATTTGTTCTTTCCACCTGTAATCGTACTGAAATCTACGCAATTGCAGATTCTGCAGATCAGTTGAGCAGCCTGCTTTGTAGTTTCACTTCAGGAAGTAAAGAATTGTTTGACTCACTTTCCTATACCAAAAATGGCACCAACGCCATTCAGCATATTTTCGAAGTTGCAGCCGGTTTAGACTCGCAGATTCTGGGTGATTATGAAATTGTCGGTCAGATGAAACTGGCAGTGAAATTTGCCAAATCACATGGCTTGATAGGCAGTTTCTTCGAACGACTGATCAATCACGTATTGCAGTCTTCCAAAGTAATTAAGAACGAAACTTCCCTCAGTTCAGGTACGGTTTCTGTTTCATTTGCGGCTGTTCAGTATATCCGCGACAATGTTGCCGGATATCAGAATAAACGAATCCTTCTGCTAGGTCTTGGGAAAATCGGAAGAAATACCTGCCGCAATCTGGTAGACTATCTGGAAACCAAAAACATCGTGCTGATAAACCGTACGCTGTCTAAATCTGTGGAGCTGGCAAAGGAACTCGGTCTGCAGTATGCAGAACTGTCTGACTTACCTGAGCACATTCAAAACGCAGATATTATTCTGGTTGCAACAAACGCTGAAACTGCTACCATTGTTCCTACCCATGTGGAAGCAGGAAAACCAAAAACAATAATCGATTTATCGATTCCCAATAACGTTGACCCCAATGTAGGTTTGTTACCGCAAATACAACTCATAAACGTTGATGAACTGTCGCGTTTAAAAGATGAGACTCTTCTTAACCGCCAGCTGGAAGTTCCCAAGGCAAAAGCCATCATTCGGGAGCAGATTGAAGAATTCATGGATTGGGTAAGGATGCGGCAGAATGTGCCGGTACTCATGGCGGTAAAAGAAAAGTTGCAGGAGATTCAAATCCACCCCGTCTTTGGTAATGTCTCCAACGGCGTATGCACCCGGGATAACGATCGAATTCAAAAGGTGATAAACATAATGGCCACCAAAATGCGCAGAGAAAATCAGCGCGGGTGCTATTACATTGAGGCGATCAATGATTTTATGACCACCAGTGCCAATTAGAAAATGAACAACCCCATACGAATAGGGACCCGCGACAGCCAACTCGCGCTGTGGCAGGCTAACAAAGTATTGCAACTTCTATCACTACAAGGACATACCTGCGAACTGGTTTTAATTAAAAGTGATGGCGATACCGACCTCGTTACCCCTCTTTATGAACTGGGTGTACAGGGGGTTTTTACTAAAACGCTTGACGCAGCCCTGCTCTCGGGCCGGATTGATATAGCTGTGCATTCTATGAAAGATGTACCAACTCAGCTGGCAAAAGGCATAAGCGAAGCAGCAATACTGGAAAGAGCTTCACATAAGGATATTCTCGTTCATAAGGGAGAGACATCCTTTTTATCAAATCCCGCCTCGGTGGCAACTATCGCCACCAGCAGCGTCAGAAGACGTGCACAATGGTTGTATAAATACCCGAATCACGAAATGGTGAATATCAGAGGAAATGTAAATACCCGTCTCCGGAAAGTGCAGGATAACAACTGGCAGGGCGCAATATTCGCGGCAGCAGGACTGGAAAGAATTGAACTCAGACCGGAAAACAGTATGGAACTCGACTGGATGCTACCCGCGCCCGCGCAAGGCGCTATCCTTGTTGTTTGCCGGGAAGAGGATTTCGCTACTAAGGAAAAATGTCTCGCACTTCATCACTCACCTACAGCTATATGCGTAAAAGCAGAAAGAGATTTTCTGCGCACCTTAATGGGAGGGTGTTCCACACCCATCAGTGCCTGGGCGAGAATCGAAAATAGCCAACTTCGCTTTACCGGCAATATTACTACACCCAACGGGAAGGAAAGTCTGACTATAGATAAAACAACCCATCCAGATTCAACCACCGTTGGCATTGAGGCAGCAAAGGAATTGATAGCCAACGCAGGAAACAATATTTTGGAATTGATTCAATCACGACAGAATAATGGATAACATCAAAGCCACCATATTATCTACCCGTCCGCTTGAAGACAGCGATCTGTCTGATGCCGGGAAGAAAAATATTCTGGTGGAATGTGTTCCCTTTATTCAAACGATACCACTAAACGAAAAAAATATTAAAATTCGTGTAAACGAACTGGTTAGTGTTAACGCTGATGTTGTGTTCACCAGTATGAATGCTGTAAAAGCAGTTGCTGAAATTGTGGGGGATAGGATGGTAAACTGGAACGTCTATGCCATCGAAGGAACCACTTCAATAAAAGTAACACAGTTATTGAAAGGCGTCAGATTAGCAGCCACCGCACATTACGGAAAGGAACTTGCCGAAAAAATTATTCGTCTGGATAACCTGAAAGAAGTGCATTTTTTCTGCGGAAATATCCGAAGAGATGAATTGCCTGATACACTCAAAGCCGCTGGTATTGTGGTAAATGAAACTCAGGTATATAAAACTATTCCCACACCGCATTCTCTCGGGAAGCAATACAACGGAATTCTGTTTTTTAGTCCGAGTGGCGTGGAAAGTTTTTTTTCAGCGAATAGTGTAGGTCCGCAAACAGTTTTGTTCGCCATCGGCCGGACAACAGCAGAGGCAATTCAAACATTCACTGCAGGTAAAACAACAAACAAAATTATTATCAGCAATAAACCATATAAAAGAGATTTAATTTCAAACGCAGTTGAATATTTCAGTGCGTGAATACATAATTCATTTACAATATGCTAAAGAACGATTTACTACTCCGCACCTTAAGAGGAGAAAAAACTGAGAGACCACCGGTATGGATGATGCGTCAGGCAGGAAGATATCTTCCCGAGTACATGGAGCTTAGAAAAAAATACGGATTCTTTGAACGTTGTCAGACTCCCGAACTGGCATGTGAGATAACGATCCAGCCTGTAGATATCGTAGGTGTAGATGCAGCGATTCTGTTTTCCGACATACTTGTTGTTCCGCAGGCCATGGGTCTGGAAGTGCAGCTCATTGAATCGAAAGGTCCGGTTTTACCGGATCCTGTTAAATCGATGGAAGATCTGAACCGGGTAACTGTGCCAGATGTAGACGACAAGCTTCATTATGTATTTGATGCTATCCGTCTGATTAAACAGGAACTGAACAACCGCGTGCCATTGATTGGCTTCGCCGGAGCCCCGTGGACACTGCTTTGCTATATGGTTCAGGGAAAAGGATCGAAGACTTTTGATGAAGCAAAGGCTTTCTGTTATACACAACCACTGGTTGCACATAAACTGCTTCAGATGATTACCGACACAACCATAGCATATCTGAAAGCGCAGATAAAAGCAGGGGCAGATGTAGTGCAGATATTTGACTCATGGGGAGGTTTGTTGAGTCCGGCTGACTTTGAAGAATTTTCACTTAAGTATATCCGTCAGATTGTACAGGCCGTAAAAGAAGAAGCACCAACAATTATTTTTGCCAAAGGAGCATGGTTTGCATTAGAAGAAATGGCCGCTACAGGAGCACATGGGTTGGGGATAGACTGGTGCATTAAACCTGAACTGGCGAGAAAGATGGCGGGAGATAATGTTGTATTGCAGGGTAACTTTGACCCCGCCAGATTATTATCACCAATCCCTGTAATTCAGCAGGAAGTGAAAAAAATGCTCGAAGCTTTCAGGAACTATAAACATATTGCCAATCTCGGGCACGGCATTTTACCGAATGTTCCCGTAGATCATGCCCGAGCCTTTGTAGATGCAGTAAAAGAGTTTAAAAAGTAAAAATTCATCTCAACTCCGGCGAGCAATAATGCAAAAGTTATCCCGCCAGAGGCGACATCTGAGATATAAAATATCAGAACGTTTAAATTCTAAAATATGTCTGTCAAACATAACTGGATCGAGTTCATACATGATCTTCAGAACAAAATTTGTGAAGCATTGGAGCAAGCTGATGGCAAAGCTCGTTTTATTGAAGACAAATGGGAAAGACCGGGTGGTGGCGGCGGAAAAACGCGTGTGATTTCCGGTGGTAATGTATTTGAAAAAGGCGGCGTAAATACATCAGTGGTAGAAGGTGAAGTTACGGAGACTATGAAACAACATCTGAAAATCAATGGCGCACGTTGGTTTGCATGCGGACTCAGCTTAGTTATACATCCTTCAAGCCCCTTAGTTCCTACTGTACACTGCAACTACCGCATGTTCGAATTATATGATGAGAACGGGAAACTGAAAGACAGGTGGTTTGGTGGAGGAACAGACCTGACACCCTACTATCTGTTTGAAGAAGACGCCGTTCACTTCCATTCAACTTATAAAAATATCTGCGACCAGTTTGACGAAGCATTTTATTCTGCGTTTAAGCGTGAGTGTGATACTTACTTCACCAACTGGCATCGAAATAATGAGAGACGTGGTATCGGTGGAATCTTTTATGATTATAAACGTCCGGGGGAAACACACGATCTAAATACATGGATTGAATTCGCCAAAGCCTGTGGATACGGATTTATTGATGCGTATATTCCGATTGTAGAGAAAAGAAAAAATCTTGTTTATTCCGAACAACAGAAATACTGGCAGGAAATCAGAAGAGGACGTTACACCG
>DATCKB010000103.1:0-2552 GCA_036562505.1 Parasegetibacter sp.
CTGGAACTATGGGTCAGGGTATTGCCCAGGTGGCTGCACAAAGCGGTTATATAACCTGGCTCTATGATCTCAGCGCCGTAGCATTAAACAAAGCCCGCAACAATATTCAGCAACAGCTAAGTTCTCAGGTCCAGAAGGGCAGATTAAGTGAAGAGGAAAAAGAAGCGGTTTCAGGAAGACTACGTTATATCACCATAGCTCAGGAATGTAAGGCTGATTTAATTATTGAAGCGATTATAGAGAAAATCGCACCCAAAGTTTCCCTCTTTCAGCAATTAGCAGAAATCAATTCTGCTGAAACGCTATTTGCTAGCAATACATCCTCATTATCAGTAACTGAGCTGGCCGCACAGATTCCAAATCCGGAACGGGTTGCCGGCATGCATTTTTTCAATCCGGCTACGCACATGAAGCTGGTAGAAGTTGTAAGTAGTTCCTACACCAGTTCCAACACTACCGATATTATTTCTGAAGTGTGCCGGAAGATGAAAAAAACTCCGGTGCTTTGCAAAGATGCACCCGGATTTATAGTAAACCGGGTTGCACGCCATTTTTATCTCGAATCACTTTATTATGCGGAAAAAGTTAAACCCGATTATGAGGTATTAGACCGCCTGCTTGAATCAAGCGGATTTAAAATGGGACCTTTCCGTCTGATGGATCTGATTGGAAATGATATTAACTATGCAGTAACCTGTTCTCTTTACGATGCCTATGATCATATAGAAAGATTCAGACCTTCTCCGATTCAGAAAACAAAAGTGGATGCGAACGAGCTGGGAAGAAAAACAGGGAAAGGATACTACGATTATTCAAAAAATTCTTCTGCCCTATGATTCTGGTTACCGGAGGAACAGGGTTGGTAGGTAGTCATCTTCTGACTGAACTGGTCAAACGAAATTTACCGGTAAGAGCAATATACCGTTCTGCTATACCTCCGCTTGGAGAGAATATCGAAAAACAAATAGAATGGGTAAAAGCTGATATTCTCGACATTTCTGCACTGGAAGAAGTAATGGAAGGAGTTGATGAGATTTTTCACTGTGCTGCAGTTATTTCATTTAGGCCTTCTGCATATACAAAAATGCAAAAGATTAACGTGGAAGGAACGGCTAATGTGGTAAACGCAGCGATTGCAACAGGAGTCAGAAAGTTATTATATGTGAGTTCTGTAGCCGCACTTGGAAAACACCGGGGTGATACGCTCATCAATGAAACGATGAATTGGACCCCTAAATCCAGCAGCTCGGTTTACGGCAAAACTAAATATCTTGCTGAGATGGAAGTGTGGCGGGGAATTGGGGAAGGGCTCGATGCTGTAATCGTCAACCCTACTATAATCTTCGGGGAAGGCGACTGGAATAAAGGCTCTCTCGGTATTTTCAAAACCGTTTACAACGAATTTCCCTGGTATTCGCAGGGCGTCACAGGCTTCGTCGACGTAAAGGATGTAGTGAATGCCATGATACTTTTAATGAAGTCAGATATTTCTGGCCAACGCTTTATAATTTGCGGTGAACATTGTACTTATCAGGAGTTGTTTAATATGATTGCCGATTCCTTCGGTAAACGACGCCCGCACAAAAAAGTGACTCCTTTTATCGCTGCTGCCGTTTGGAGGTGGGAAGCTCTCAAATCATTCTTTACAGGGAAAGATCCTCTTGTAACAAAGGAGACTGCCGGTACAGCGTTGCAGGTAGTACGTTTCGATAATAGCAAGTTACTTCAGGCAATCCCCGATTTTTCCTATACACCCCTTTCACAAACAATTCGCAGAGTCGCGGGAAGTTTTACAAGTTGTTAAACGAAAAAGATCAAATCAGGATTTACCTTTCAGCCTTTCCCAAATCTCCGGTATTCTCTTCACCCATACCAATTCTCTTTTCTTGTTACCCGCATCTTCGGCAGGTGTGCCGAAATAGATTTTTCCTCCTTCCAGCGTGCTGGCTACCCCGCTTTGTGCCAGAACAACCGCTCCATCGTGAATAGTGAGAGTTTTACTTACTCCCACCTGTCCCCATAAGGTTACACCATTACCAAGTGTAGTGGCTCCGGCAATACCTACCTGAGCAGCAAGTAAACAGTTCTTTCCAATAATGGTATCGTGACCGATATGCACCATGTTATCTATTTTCGTTCCCGCACCTATCAAGGTATCATGACTTACACCCCGATCGATAGTACAACCGGCACCAATCTCCACATCGTTCTCAATCACCACCCTACCTCCGCTTAACATTCTCTTGTACCATACTTCCCGGTTCTTTTTGGTGTTATAATAAAAAGCATCGGAACCTATTATGGTGCCCGATTGGATAATTACGTTATCACCGATTACACAGTAATCCCTGATAATCACTCCGGGGTCTATGCGGCAGTTCTTTCCGATCCGAACCTGATGTCCAATAAAAGTATTCGGATATATGATAGTTCCTTCACCTATGGTAGCAGTTGCACTCACCATTTCGTTTTGCATTTCAAAAGGACGAAAATGGCTGACTATTTTCTGATAGGCTTCAAAGGGTTCCTCAACTATAAGTAATGCTTTTCCT
>DATCKB010000119.1:0-3752 GCA_036562505.1 Parasegetibacter sp.
CCCATCATCCTATATGGTAAGGGGTATCAGCAATAAAACCATTTCGTTACTTCGTAAGGCAGGCCGGGATACAGAACTCACTGAATCTGACGGACAAATTCCGGAAACTAATGAATTCTCTTCCGGGGAATCTGAGTCACAACTCAACCGCGAACTTCAACTCATTCAGGCATTAAATGAGCTTCCGGCCCAACGGAAAGAAGCATTCTTACTTGCTCATTTCTACAATTTTTCATATCTGGAAATCAGTAATAGGATGCAGATATCGGTAAATACAGTAAAAACTCATCTCCGGCTGGCTATGCTACAACTTCGTGAAACGCTCCTTTCGATTCTGACTTTTTTATTTTTTTCCTGAAATCCGTTCACCCGTTTTTACATTTTGTGCGACTAATTATATATCAATATGTCAACGAATCAAATTAACTGGGACAAACTCGAAGAGTATTTAAACGGTAATAAAAATTTATCACTGACTTCTGAGGAAGAAGCCATGGTTAAATTGCTTGTCGAAGTAAAGGGAAACCAGCCCTTATTAGGTGCGTTGGCTAATACAGATATGGAAGAAGCCTGGGAGCGGTTTGTAAAGAACAATACTCAACCCGCGCCGGTGCGTCCGATGAAACGGTCGTGGTTAAAAATCGCGGCGGCAGCAGCAATAGCCGGTGTTTTCATTACCGCTGGCATCCTGTTCTTCAGTTCAGGCAGTCAGAATCAGCAAGACAACAGAATAGTAAACACCGATATTGACAAAGTCACTTTGTTACTGGCCGATAATAAAAAAATAGAATTAGATACCATTCAAGCATCAATCAGAAATGGTGCGATAACAATCAAAGTAAACGAGAATTCGGCAGTGTTTCAGGCCGAAGACGAGGGGAATCTGCAAATAGGTTATAATACTATTCTGGTACCCAGAGGAAAGAAATTTCAAATGGAACTGGAAGATGGAACCCGGGTTTGGCTGAATGCAGACTCCAAACTGCGTTTCCCCGTTAAGTTCAGTCCGCATTTAAGAGAAGTTGAACTGGCAGGTGAAGGATACTTCGAAGTTGCCAGTGCAAAAGAAAAACCTTTTATCGTAAAATATAACGATAAGCAGGTGAAGGTGTTAGGAACAGAATTTAATATTAATGCGTACGACAATGAAGAGGCAGTTACTCTTCTGCACGGTAGTATTGAATGGAAAAGTCCGAAACATTCCTTTATCCTGGAACCGAATGAACAAATAAAATTAACCGGAACAAATAATCCGGTAAAAAGAACAGTGCAGGGTGATGATTATATCCTGTGGACAAAAAATACATTGTTACTGGAAAACAAATCAATCAGAAGATTGTTCGAAGATATAGCCAGACATTACAACATAGAAGTAAAATACGCAGAAGAAATTTCAGATTCTATTCAGTTCAGCGGTGCATTTGAGTTCCCGGGAACTATAGACGAAATGATCGCATTAATAAATAATACCGGAAAGGTAATTACAGAAAAAAAAGATGGACTTGTCATCGTGAAAAACAAGTAGAGAGAGTTTTATTGTTTCACTAATTATCAAAATCAACTGTAATGAGTAACAAGCAATTGCTGCTTAGACGGCTGGCACTGTTATGCCGTTCCCTTACGTGGCTTACCGTAACCTGCTTTGTTATAAGCACGGCATCGATGGCGCGGGGACAAACTGCCGACCCTCTGAAGGTTCGTATAACCCTCACTGTTAAAGAAAAAAGAGTCAGCGAAGTTCTGAATGAAATCCGGCAGAAATATGATCTGCAACTAGTTTACCCTTCAAATATTAATAAGCTGACATCACCTGTCACACTTTCCCTGAATCAGGCAGACATCAAACAAACCATGACCGCTGTGCTGAAAGGCTCACCTCTGGAGTATGTATTACAAGGTATGGTGGTGTTAGTTCGCGAACCTATAAAAGATAAAAGCAAGTCGTCGAACTCTCTTGATCAATCAGGCAATCTTTCTATTCTGAATGAAACTGCAGTTCTTACAAAAGATATAACCGGAAAAGTTACTGACAAACAGGGAAACCCATTGCAGGGTGCAAGCATTCAGATCAGAAATAGCCAGAAAGGAACATTTACAAATGAAAATGGTGTTTTTGAACTGAAAGGAGTGCCCGACGACGCTGTGCTGGTAATTACCATGATGGGCTATCAGCAGAAAATTGTAAAGGTGGAGCAAACTACCTATCTGCAAATTGTAATGGATGTTGCAGCAAGTGATCTGGATCAGGTAATCGTAACCGGTTATCAACTGCAGAAAAAAAGATCTGTAACAGGATCTATTGTATCTGTAAAAGGTGAATCGATCGAAAATTTTCCGGTACAGTCGTTTGACAAGGCGATTCAGGGCCGCGCTGCAGGTGTTTTGGTTCAAACACAAACCGGTGTACCCGGTGGATCTGTAAGAATCAACATCCGTGGTGAAGGTTCAATCAACGCCGGTACAGAACCCATGTATATCATCGATGGTGTTCAGCTTAACAGCGATGCTCCTACCTCACGGACATCTACAAACGCAATGGCTTACATCAATCCGAACGATATCGAATCTATCGAAATTCTGAAAGATGCTGCAGCTGCTGCTATTTACGGATCTCAAGCAGCAAATGGTGTTATACTGATTACCACGAAAAGAGGAAAGGTTGGAAAAACAAAATTAAACCTGAATTATTATCAGGGATATTCCGCACCTCCCACCAATCTTAAAATGCTGGATAGTCAGGGTGTAATAGCATTACGTACAGAAGCACTCATTAATGCTAACCCAACCATGCACCCCGATGTGGCCAGAGCACAGGCACTTTCTGAATTAGGACTATCTCCAGACCTCAACGACGAAGAAATTGCTGAACTTCCGACATACGACTGGCAAAGCGCAGCTTTCAGACGCGGAACCGTTCAGAACATTGAATTTTCCGCATCAGGTGGATCCGCAAAATCTACCTTTTATATGTCTGGTGCCTATAACAAACATGACGGGAATGTAACAGGTATTGACTTTGAAAAAGCTACTGCCAGACTAAGACTACAAAACGATGTAACGAATAAACTCAATTTTGACATGGCCATTAATCTGACCATGATCAAACAAAACGGGAACACCGGATCTCAGGGAAGTACAAGTGGTTCTGCTTCTCCTCAGTATACCGCAGCATATATGCCTCCTACAGTTCCTATATATAATCCGGATGGCTCTTTCAACGCCTACCCGGGCATGCCGGGAACCGGCTTCAACCCTATTCAGGCTGCTACAGTTGATGACAACATCGTTCGCCATCGCGCACTTGTCGGAAGCTTTACAGCCAGCTACAAAATTCTTCCAGGTCTTACTTTCAAGTCATTCTACGGTATTGACTACCGTTTTATCAGAAACGATTATTACCGTGACCCCCGCACCCCGAATGGAGCTAACGTAAACGGATACCTGATCGATGAAAATATCGAGAATATAAATTTCACCACCAGCCAAACCTTAAACTTCAAAGCTGATATTGGTACAGATCACACCATTTCCGCTATTCTCGGAGGTGAGTACAGAAGCGACACCCGGGAATACGAAATGGCACGTGGACAAGGATTCCCGACCTATCAGTACAGAACAATGCAATCAGCTGCTGAAGCTGTTGATGTTACCGGTTCCTGGACAGGATTGCGCAAACTTGGTTTCTTCTCTCAGGTGAATTATGAATTTATGGATCGTTACTTCATCAGTGGTACATTGCGTTACGACGGTTC
>DATCKB010000133.1:0-7221 GCA_036562505.1 Parasegetibacter sp.
ATCTAACGGTTCGGAGCAAATGAAAATGAAAAGAAGTAAAAAAATATTCACCCGCTTACAGCAATGCTCATCAATATTTATGATGATGGCTTTGCTTTGGCTCACTGTGAGTTCGGGTATCGTTTTTGCTGCTTTTCAAAAAATCGCAGACAGCGACCACACTATTGCGTTTGCATTTAACCCCAATACTGCAGAAGAAGAAGCACCATCTCCTTTCGGAAATAATACCGAAGAGAAATCTCCCAACACTTCTTTCTCAGAAGAATATTTACACCATAAGGATCACGAGCATACCTACCTTTCAAAACGTGCTGAATATCACAAGCCTGAAAATGCAGATCAATACATTGCATTTCATGGTGAACTTCTCGTTCCGCCTCCCAATTATTCCTGAATTATTTATCCATTAGTTGAGCTCCATTCTGGAAGTTAAAGTACTGTTTTGTCACAACATTGCTACAGGTACTTGTTTGAACAAATGTATTCACTACCTGTGCAGATTGTATTGAACATTCAACTAATCATCAGTCAATTTAATTAACAGTTAATCAGGTGTCCGATTGCAGGTACCTGAAAAGAGCAGTGCGCGAAACGCCGCTGCAAAACATCATCCTGTTTGATAATGTATCGTAGTCGTTTAGTAAAACGACCACAGTAGAAAATATTTGCGCTATGAGAAAACATTCTAAAGAATATCTCCAGAATATCACCCCGTGTAAGGCTTTTGAATTATTGAAAGAAGGAAATAAAAGATTCATGAACAATCTCAAAACAGATCATGATCATCTGGAACTGATTAATCAGACCAGAGAAGGACAATACCCCTTTGCGGTTATCCTGAGCTGTATGGATTCACGCACTTCTGTAGAATTGATATTCGATCAGGGACTGGGCGACCTGTTTAGTATTCGCATCGCGGGCAATATCGTAAACGACGATATTATTGCCAGTATAGAATACGCTGTTAAATACGTGGGTTCAAAAGTATTGATGGTATTGGGACACACAGGCTGCGGCGCAATAAAAAGCGCAGTACAGGGTGTGAAAGACGGGCATATAACAGACTTGCTCAAACGCATTCAACCATCAATTTCAAAAGCTATCCTGAATGAAGATGATGAGTATCTGTTTGATGATAAAATCGCCTACACCAACGTGGAAAACAGTCTGGAAGAAATTCTCACAAAAAGCACTATTGTGCGCGACATGTTTGCAGGCGGACAAATCGGAATTGTAGGTGGCGTATACAATGTTGACAACGGTGCAGTTGACTTCTTTAAAAACCTGACCGGAAAAATCAAGACCCGATCATTCAATCACCAGGAGAAAACACGTGAACTGAATCCAAACCTTTCATAGGGATACATTTTGAGAGAATGCACTCTTTAACCGGACACTTGTTGTAGCGATTCGGCAATGTAACAACCGGAACCAGTTAATAGCAATCCTGAATAATTGTATCAATGAATTAAATAGAAAACACCTCGACAAATGAAAACGAATTTTAAATATCTGAAAACTGATTTAATGGCAGGAATGGTGGTATTCCTGGTAGCACTTCCGCTTTGCCTCGGAATTGCCGTAGCCAGCGGCGCACCACCGTTTGCAGGAATTATTTGCGGTGTAATCGCAGGGATAGTTGTAGGCACGCTGAGCGGATCTAATGTAAGTGTATCCGGACCGGCGGCGGGGTTAATTGCTATTGTTCTTGTAGCGATTAATGATCTGGGTTATGAAAGTTTTTTGGTTGCAGTGATGATAGCCGGATTTATCCAGCTTATCATCGGCATCGCCAAAGCAGGTGCGGTATCCAGCTATTTCCCTTCCTGCGTGATTGAGGGGATGCTGGCTGCAATTGGTATTATCATCATCATGAAAGAAATACCTCACGCACTTGGTTATGATCCCGCAATAGTGAGCCAGGCAGTGATGAACAATCAGGGTATGGCCACAAATCAGACAGCCGCTGGCGGAAAAGCAGACGCAGGGTGGTTGAGCAGTGTAGCGGAGGTAATCAATGCCTCACATACCGGTACGGTAATCGTATCGCTGATTTCGATCGCTATTTTAATTGCCTTCAGCAAGGTTCCGGTGTTGAAAAAAATAAAAACTATCCCCGGTGCATTGATAGTAGTGGTAGCCGGAATAATTATCAATGAATTATTCCGTGCATCGGGATCTGCACTTACAATTCCCCGCGAGCAGTTGGTAACACTACCGGTTGCATCTTCATTCAGTGAATTCTTCGGTCAGTTTACAACTCCTGATTTCTCTGCTATCACCAATCCTGGTGTATGGATAGTTGGTGCAACTCTGGCTGTTGTGGCAAGTGTTGAAACCTTGCTTTGTCTGGAAGCGGGAGATAAAATGGACCCTTTGAAAAGGTTTTCAAGCGCCAATCAGGAAATGCGTGCACAAGGCATCGGAAACATGTTATCAGGTCTGGTAGGCGGCCTGCCCATGACATCAGTGATTGTGCGTACATCGGCCAATATCAATGCGGGCGCCCGTACCAGAATGTCGGCCATAGCACATGGCTTTTTTCTGCTGATTGCTGTTGTTGCCATACCGGTAATTCTGAACAAGATACCGATGGCATCGCTGGCTGCTATTCTGATTATGATAGGGATTAAACTGGCTAGTCTGAAAGTCTTTGTGCACACGTGGAAGACCGGCAAACATCAGTTTATTCCGTTTATAGTTACTGTTGGAGCAGTAGTGCTGACAGATTTACTGAAAGGTGTTGGAATTGGTCTGGTTGTGGCTGTTTTCTTCATCCTTCGTGGAAATATGAAGCTCGCCTATTATTTCAAAAAAGATAAACACAATGAAGGTGAAATCATTCACATTGATCTGGCTCAGGAAGTGTCGTTTCTGAATAAGGCGGCAATCAGACAAACACTGACTCATCTTCCTGAAAATAGCCGGGTTGTGATTGATGCCGCCAATACCGTTTACATCGATCATGATGTGCTGGAAATGATTCGCGACTTTGTCAGCTATGGTTCCAAAGACAAAAACATAAAAGTCCGACTCTGCAATTTTAAAAAGGCGTACCGGATGGAAGATCTCGAGCTGGTGCATTCGGTTCCCGTGGCGCGACCATTGGAACACGGACAGATACATCCGGCTACTCAGAAATCCGTTGATAACTATCCGATAATGTCGGAGAAAAATTAAAATCTGCTGTGATATGATTTCAAAAGCTGAAATCTGGTAGGGATATGATGCTGACGGCTAGGGGTATTAAGGCTAGTTTCGTACATTTAAGGATAAAATCGCTGTTATGTCATATCCTTATCAGATCAAAAGCTTTGAAGAATACCAGAAAGCCTATCAGGAAAGTGTTGAGGCACCGGAAAAATTCTGGAGTGAAATAGCGGAGCATTTTCACTGGAGAAAAAAATGGGATAAAGTATTAAGCTGGAATTTTAAGGAACCGAAGGTAGAATGGTTTTCGGGCGGAAAACTGAACATAACAGAAAACTGTATTGATCGTCACCTCGACGCATTGGGCGATGAACCAGCTATTATCTGGGAACCCAACAACCCTGAAGAAAGAACAAGAGTTGTCACCTATAACCGGCTTTACAAACGCGTGTGCCAGTTTGCACAGGTACTCAGAAATAATGGGGTAAAAAAAGGCGACAGGGTTTGTATTTATATGGGAATGGTTCCCGAGCTAGCTTATGCTGTTCTGGCCTGCGCAAGAATCGGCGCCATTCATAGTATCATATTCGGAGGATTTTCCGCGAAGAGTATTTCCGACCGCCTCGAAGATGCACAGGCTGAATATATCGTCACCTGCGACGGAGCCTACAGAGGTGAGAAAGTAATTCCATTAAAAGATGTGATTGATGATGCACTGGTAGGCAACAAGCTGGTAAAAAGAGTTATAGTTTATACCCGCACAAGAACTCCCGTGAGCATGATCAAGGGAAGAGATGTTTGGTGGGAAGATGAAATGGAACATGCGGAAGCTCAGGTGGAGAAAGAAGGTATTGTTTCCTTTCCCTCGGAAGTGATGGATGCGGAAGATCCGCTTTTCATATTATATACTTCAGGCAGCACCGGCAAACCTAAGGGAGTTGTACATACTGTTGCCGGTTATATGGTCTGGACCAACTACACTTTTGTAAATGCCTTTCAGTATAAACCCGGTGAAGTGCATTTCTGTACGGCAGACATAGGTTGGATTACCGGACATTCATATATACTCTATGGTCCGCTGAGCGCAGGTGCTACCTCACTGATGTTTGAAGGTATTCCCACCTGGCCCGACGCAGGCAGGTTCTGGGATATTGTTCAGAAATACAAGGTGAATATTCTGTATACCGCTCCTACAGCCATCCGCAGCCTGATGGGATTTGGCACTGCACCTCTGGAAGGAAAGGATTTATCCTCGCTTCGGGTATTAGGTACCGTTGGAGAACCAATCAATGAAGAAGCGTGGCAATGGTATTACGAGAATATCGGGCAGAAAAAATGCCCCATAGTAGATACCTGGTGGCAGACAGAAACAGGAGGCGTTTTGATCACCAACCTTGCAGGAGTGACTCCGCAAAAACCTTCATGGGCTACGCTGCCTATGCCCGGTGTACAACCTGTATTAGTGGATGAGAACGGAAAAGAAGTGACTGAAAAAGATGAAGACGGATACTATAAAGGCAACCTGTGTATAAAGGCTCCATGGCCAGGAATAATAAGAACCACCTATGGCAATCACGAACGGTGCAGAACAAACTATTTTGCCACCTACGAGAATTTATATTTCACCGGCGACGGCGCCTTGAGAAATGATGAAGGTTTTTACAGAATAACCGGCCGCGTTGACGATGTGTTAAATGTAAGCGGTCACCGGATAGGAACAGCGGAAGTTGAAAATGCCATCAACATGCACTCCGGTGTAGTGGAAAGCGCTGTGGTGGGCTATCCGCATGATATCAAAGGTCAGGGTATTTATGCTTTCGTGATTTTTACGGGGCACAAAGATGATGACGAACAAACCAGAAAGAACATTCTTCAAACGGTCAGCAGAATTATAGGCCCGATTGCCAAACCCGACAAAATACTTTTCGTTTCCGCGCTCCCCAAAACCAGAAGCGGAAAAATTATGCGGAGAATTCTCAGAAAAATTGCAGAAGGAAATATCGAGAACCTGGGAGATACATCTACACTGCTGGATCCCGGAGTTGTGGATGAAATCATTGCCACCGCGGGGTTGAAATGAATTATTTGATTTCTACCGGATCAAGCAGTTTAGCTTGTTGAATCATTTCCTGCAGTGATTCTGCGGAAGGAACCCGCCCGGTTAATCCGAATTCGGAATTTACTTCCATCAATCGATTGTGCAGATCATCGGCTTTTCTTTTTGCAAAATCCCTGACCGATAAAACGCCGGCTGCCTGGAGCAATTCCGCGAACTGTCCGCCTACCCCTTTTATACGCATCAGATCAGCGTGATTCACCCAGGTCAAAACCAATGATTCGGGGATTTCAGTTCTGGCAGCGATCATTTCCCTGCCTTTTTTTGTTAAGCCCTGTTTAAGGAGATCTCCGGTAGTCTTGATTCCGACTTTTAGCAGGCGTTCAGCATAGGCCGATCCGATGCCTTCTATCTCTTCTACGTTATACGGCATGGTTTCAGATTTTAGCAGGTAAACTTGAATAGATTAAAAATACAATCTGACTGTGACTAAATTATCACTACATAAAGAAAACAAAATCTGCCAATAAACCAAAAAATAATGGGGTTTATTTATATAACCCTGAACAACAATTTTATTGCTTAATTTAGCAGCCCAATTACAGTCTATAAGCCTCAAAATCTTACTTAATGAATCAATCGTTTGTTTCAAGAATTGCTAAAGAGCTAGATGAAATCAGAGAAGCCGGACTATTCAAAAGTGAGCGTGTAATTACCAGCGAGCAGGGTCCGGAAATCATGGTCAACGGAAAAAAGGTCCTGAATTTTTGTGCGAATAACTACCTCGGGCTTTCATCTCACCCGAAAGTGATTGAAGCAGCGAAAAAAGCGATTGATACTCATGGATATGGAATGAGTAGCGTTCGCTTTATCTGCGGAACTCAGGATATTCATAAAGAATTAGAGAAAAAGATAGCTGATTTCCTCGGCACAGAAGATACCATCCTTTATGCTGCAGCGTTTGACGCCAACGGCGGGGTTTTCGAACCACTTTTCAATGAAGAGGATGCTATCATCAGTGATGCATTGAACCATGCGTCAATCATCGACGGAATCCGGTTGTGTAAGGCAAAGCGCTTCAGATACGAACACAACAATATGGAAGATCTGGAGGCGAAGCTGAAAGAAAGTGCAGGTTGCAGAAGCAGAATTATTGTAACCGATGGTTCGTTCAGTATGGACGGCACCATTGCACAGCTGGATAAAATCTGTGATCTGGCTGATAAATACGATGCAGTTGTGATGATTGATGAATGTCATTCTTCCGGATTTCTCGGTAAGACCGGTCGCGGTACCCACGAATACCGGGGGGTGATGGGAAGGGTGGATATTATTACAGGTACTTTAGGTAAAGCTCTGGGTGGGGCATCAGGAGGTTTCACCAGCGGAAAGAAAGAAGTGATTGAAATGCTTCGTCAGAGAAGTCGCCCTTATCTCTTTTCAAACACCGTTGCACCAAGTATCGTGGGAGCTTCCATTGCGGTTCTCGATATGTTAAGTGAAACTACCGAGCTGCGTGATAAACTGGAATATAATACCCGGTATTTCAGAGATAAGATGACTGCTGCAGGATTTGATATCAAGCCGGGTGATCATCCTATTGTTCCGATTATGCTTTACGATGCAGTAGTAGCACAGAAATTTGCGGCTCAGTTATTGGATGAAGGTATTTATGTGATCGGGTTCTTCTTCCCGGTAGTTCCGAAAGGACAGGCGCGTATCAGAGTTCAATTGAGTGCTGCACACAATCAGGAACATCTCGACGCAGCTATTGCCGCCTTTACAAAAGTTGGAAAGGAACTGGGAGTGCTGAAGTAGACCGCGCGAATCGAAACATGCAGGTAAGGCCGGAAAATACGACTTTACCTGCATGTTTTTCTAAATAAAATTATATACTCAGTTATAATGAAGTTCCAGAAATTCTATATACCGGTTCTGCTGGTTTTGCTGGCAGGTTGTTCTATCAATAATGTGGATGAAGATAAAAGTCTGAAGGCTTTTTTTGATGAGCATAA
>DATCKB010000139.1:0-10995 GCA_036562505.1 Parasegetibacter sp.
GGAATATACCTGTTTACGGTTCCATAGAAGAAGCTGTAGCTGAATTAAAAACCGAAATTGAGCACTGTATTATCGGCATCGCACCAAAAGGAGGAAAACTCCCCGACGAATTGAAGCCTGTATTGCTCAAATGCATGAGCATGAAAATGAACGTGGTTAGCGGCCTGCATGATTTCATCAGCGAAAAGGAAGAATTTGTAAATGCTGCGAAAAAATTCGGTGTTGAAATAATTGATATCAGAAAACCAAAAAACCGGAACGAGCTTCATTTCTGGACCGGCGAAATATTTCAGGTAAGCTGTCCGATAGTCGCTGTCCTGGGCATAGAAACTAATCTCGGAAAACGCACTACCACCCGAATTCTGAGAGACGCCTGCCGTCAGCACGGCATCGCCGCGGAAATGATTTTTACCGGTCAAACCGGCTGGATGCAGGATGGTAAATATGGATTTATTCTCGACAGTACAGTCAATGATTTTGTTGCAGGAGAACTTGAACATGAAATTGTTCGTTGTTACAAAGAACAAAATCCACAGATCATTTTCCTGGAAGGTCAGGCCGGATTGCGAAACCCTTCAGGTCCCTGTGGTTCCGAATACCTGATATCAGGTAACGCAAAGAAGACAATACTGGTGTTTTCTCCGGTGAGGAAATATTTTTCTGATCGTCCGGATTGGGGAGAAATGCCATCTCTGGAAAGCGAAATAGAACTGATTAAAATGTATGGTAGTGAAGTTATCGCTCTTGTAATAAACAGTATGGGAATAGGCGATAAAGAAGCATACGACTATCAGCAACAATATGAGAAGAAATTCGGCATCCCTGTACTCCTTCCCATTCAGGAGGGGGTGGAGAAAATTATCCCGGTACTTCAGTCAATCGTGCCACCAAAATCATCAGCAACTATTGACACTGCCATCAAGATAAGTTAGCTTAGATATTACTAGTACAAGAGCCGGAAAAAAATTCCGGCTCTCTTTTATCATAATCTCCTTCATCTGTTCAACTCAGAGTATCTTCATAATTAATTCCAATATGTATAACCTCGTAATATTTATAGCTGATTCTTCAGATCTGAAGACACATATTCGTTTATGTTAGCCGATCAGTTCAGCACCTGCTTTATTGAAAACGCAAACCTGCGGTAAATCTTTTTCTTTTGAACTACTTCCTGTAAATCATCACGTCCAACTACCTTACCAATAATAAAATAGATCGTCTGTGCAAACGTTTTACGTATAATTCTGATATCAAGTCCGAAATTGGCATTACGAACATAGAATGCATCATACTGAAACCTGTGAAATATATCTTCAAAAGTATTTGCGGGACCTCTGTATCCTTTAACCTGAGCCAGACCCGTAATACCGGGTTTAATTAAATTCCGGAACTTGTAATTTTCAACATATCGTGAAAACTTATGACAATCTGCATGCATATGCGGACGCGGCCCAACTATACTCATATCTCCCATCAAAACATTAAAAAACTGCGGAAGTTCATCCAGATTCGTAGTGCGCAGAAAGCGTCCTATTCGGGTAATTCTGCTGTCATTCTCCCGGGCCGCCAGTTTGTCGGCCAGTGCATTCACCCGCATAGTTCTGAATTTCAAACAGTGGAAAGTCTTACCCAAATACCCCACCCTCTTCTGCACGAAAAAAACCGGGCCGCGTGAGGACAGTTTCACGCATAAGGCAATAACAGGAATTAACCAGCTCAGGATAAATACTATAACCAATGCAGAAAATACGATATCAAATATGCGCTTGGCAATATAATAATTGCGGCGCGATCTGAGATACCTACGATAATTCCTGATATCAAGTGAGTAAGAATGGTAACGTACCAAATAGGGTTTTTCTCTTCCAACTATCATATCACTTCGTTAAATTTTACTTAAAATGCCAGTCTTATAATAACCTACGTTCCTGGGGAAAAGGGGCTTAGAAGGTGTATTAAGTAGTATTACATAAATACTGCCAAACTATCTGTTACTCCTGACACACGTTTATTCCAAACCGTTGCAGCAGAAAAAAAATAAATTTTTAATACTGTTTTAATGAAGATTTAAACAATTCCATGACTTAATTTTACGTCGTCTTATAATGATTGGCTACGTTCGGTAGTTGTTTCACGATTTAGCATTCTTCTGATCGGGCAAGCAATTTCAGGGAAAAGGGCTTTCACGATTTTTTATAATAGTATTGAATATCAAGTTTATTCGATTCAAACCCGATTTATGTTCAAATCGAAATCATTCGCCTACGTTATATTTAGTCTGGCACTATTATATATCGCTTCCCCCTGGATAGTAGAAAAAAAACTATTTTTCAATGAAATATTATCGCTTAGTGGATTTCTGATTCTGGCGGCAAACCGATTTGCTGTTAATCGCGGGGCTATCAATAATTGTATAATTATTCTGCTGGTCTGGTGCGGACTTCATCTTATTACTTCCCTGTTTTTAATGGACGGTGTCTATTATTACCTGCGAACATCAGTAATAGTCTATTCTATTTTCTCATACTTCATAGGATATTTTCTTTTTGAACAACTCGGGCGTTTTATTCAAACCATTCTTCCCTATCTGAGAGTTTACCTGATAGTTTTTTTATTCGTGAATGTTCCGGTACTCTTCGAAAGATATGGGATGGCGATGTTGTTCCCGGCAATCTTTAAAAATATTATCACGCGAAATACATTACTCCTGCTTGCTTTGATAAATGTTATTTACAGTTTCACTTATCCTTCGGCAACATCTATCCTAGTTGCAGGCATCTACTTAGTATTGTATTTATCACCTTCATTTAAAGTGTTTAGCCGGATTATTGGTTTATCTACTATTCTTGCGGTCACCTTGTTTGTTTATTTCCTGCCGGTACTCAGCCTTGCGGATGGTTATACTCCGGAAAATGAGGAGGGTGTACGAAACGTAATCGCCGCACATCCTATTCTTTCTCTCGACCCTAATACCACCTGGAGGCTGATTTTCTGGAAGCAGGTTCTTATTGATCATTTTCCACGTAACCTTATTGGTCTGGGATTCGGCACACCCATGATTACATATTTTCCGGTTGAAGACCCTGAAAAACTTCATACGTTACCCTATGTATTCGGAGCACATAACTCATTTGTACACCTGTTTGGTCGTCTGGGCTTACCATACCTGCTTATTACAGGCTATCTTTATTTTTACATTATGAAGGACTATTTCAAAAATAAAGCTTACTACATCCGAAATAATTCTATTCTGTTATTCTGGAGTTTTCTGGCAATATCTATGATAGCACTTTTCAACCCTGTACTTGAAACACCCATTTTCTCTTCAGCATACTGGATGATACTTGGATTCGTTGCAGCAGCAATAGAACGTAGAAAGATAAACAACGCCCACGTATAGATGAAAATTCTCTTCGTACATAACCAATATCAATTTAAAGGCGGAGAAGACTCCACACTTGAAATGGAAGAATCTTTTCTGAAGGGAAAAGGTTTTCAGACGAAAACACTTCTCTTCAGCAACCATAAAATCGGAACAAGCTTAATTAAACTAAAAGCCGGCTTGCGTTCATTCTACAACAAACGGTCGGCAGATTTGCTGAAAAGTGAAATAACTTTATTTAAGCCGGATGTAATACATATCCACAATCTCTTTTTCGAAGCCTCACCCTCTATTTTAACCACAGCAAAAAAAATGAGGATTCCTGTAGTATATACGGCCCACAACTACCGGCTCCTTTGTTCAAATGCATTATTTCTACGAAATAATCAGGTATGTGAACTTTGCAGGCATAAAACACTTCCCCTCGAAGGCGTAAAATATAAATGCTATCGGAACTCTGCTGCTGAGTCTGCACTGGTGACCGGAGTAACAGGGATACATAAACTACTAAACACATGGACGGAAAATATTGATGTGATGATAGCCCTTTCCGGTTTTATGAAGACCAGGCTGTCTGACTCATCACTGAAATTTCCGGCCAACCGAATAGTGGTTAAACCAAATTTTGTTTATGACAGCGGATCGGCTATAGGAAACCGGGAGAATTTCTTTCTTTTTGTAGGGAGGCTTTCCAATGAAAAAGGTATCGACGTACTATTGAACTGCTTCAGAAATCTGCCAGAGCACAATTTAATTATAGCATGCGATGGTCCGGAAAAAGTGAAAGTGCTGAACCATACCCGCGAATACCCGAACATCCGTTACGTTGGTGTACAAACGAAAGATCAGGTGCTCAACCTGATGAAAAAGAGCCAGGCATTAATTTTTTCTTCCATTTGTTACGAAGGACTACCACTTACTATCGTGGAAGCCTTTTCAACAGGCACTCCCGTCATCGCTTCCCACCTCGGAGCTATGGGAGAAATGATTACTCATTTATATAATGGCTACCATTTTCCACCTGGAAATGCAGAAGAATTGAAAGAAGCTGTAAAAAAATTTGTAGCTTTCACCGGTATGAATCCGGAACTCATGTATTTGAACGCACGCCAAACCTACCTTGAAAAATATACCCCTGAAGCACACTTTGACTCGATTACCGCCATTTATGAGATGGCGATAAAGCGAACTAACCTGTTATAAACCGAAAAAATGAACGCTCTGAAAGCGCTTATTTCAAATGAAGTAAGAACGTTTACTGTACTTTGTGCCGGAGTTATTTACTCGATGGCCTTCTGGTCACTACTGAATAACATTCTGATCTTGCTGCTGTTTCTTTACTGGCTCTTCTTTCTGAAAAAATCATTTAATATATTCAGCCCACAGAGCAGATTGCTTCTTTTATTCAGTAGCCTGTATTTAATCTATCTTGCGGGTCTCCTTTACACAACAAACACAGAAGAAGGCCTCAATAAGATAATACTGAAGATCCCCCTGCTTGTATTTCCCATTATCTTCGGGAGCATAAATATAATCAGTAAAAATGTTATCCAGACTCTCACATTCCATTTTATCATTGCGGTAACACTTATGTGTGCAGGTGGACTCATATCTGCAAGCATTGATTATTTTGCCTCCGGCGAACCCTTGTTTACCAATCAGAATCTTATCATCTTTCAGCACCATCATCCTTACCTCACAGCTATTTTCTGTTTGTTGTGCATCGGGCTATTATTTGAAAAACGATCAGAATTCTCAACAGCAATGACCATTGCGCTGGTAGCATTCTTTTCTTTATTTATCATACTACTTAGCATCCGGCTCACAATCGGATTGTTGATTCTGCAGCTTTCTTACTATTTCCTTAAATTCCTTCGCACACCTACTCAAAAAGTATCTGCAATCGCAGGAATGCTCGCAATTCTGGCAGGTATAATATTTTTTGTTCCCTCCATGAACGAAAAGTGGCGCGAACTTTTTACCTCAGAAAAGACCGTTAACCGCATCACACTAGATCAGGATTCATCACTTGCACGTAACTGGGGCGGCACAGCTATAAGACTGGCAATATGGGAATGCAGTGAAGATATTATCAGGAAAAATCTTTTACTGGGAGTAGGTACCGGTGATGGTCAGGATAGTCTCCAGCAAGCGTATGAAGAGAGGAAATTTTATTTCGCTTCCCGCCATAACCGCTACGATGCCCACAACCAATATATCCAGATTCTTGTGTCTAATGGGGTATTAGGACTAATAATATATCTTAGTTGTATTCTGGTACCGTTTCTTTACCGGCCCTGCCGGCAATCGACTATCTATTTATTATTCATATCGCTCGTTGTTGCAGTAGGCATAAGTGAATCATTTCTGGAAATCAATAAAGGCGTTGTGTGGTATTCCTTCTTCAATTCACTTTTTGTATTTGGTGTATTCACATCAGCAAATTCCCGAAACAATCAATAAGTTATTGGTAACTCTTATCAGTTCACTTATATTAATCTGAACTTTTTAAAATTTACCAGAAACAACGTAGCAGAAAACACGGTAATTCCTGCTACAAAGGCGACAAATGCATCTCCGATACAGAAGCGGGCCGCATAGGGGATAAGTAAAAATGGTAAACAACGAAGCAGGTAAATAAAGCGCTGGTAAACAACAGTAAAATTATTCACCAACAAAAACATCCCAATCACAAAACTACACTCTCCTGCCAGCAATCCCCAACCCACATTGATTGATGAAACGGAAGAAAACGAAAGTAACCAGATAACAAGAACAGCCGTCAATGCTCCTATAACACTAACCATACAATAAATTTTGTCGCGCTCCTGAAGCATCAGGTAAGTAGTTTGACTGTATCCGAACGAAGAAATTATTGCAGATACTCCCAATAAAAGGAAGAATGGCTGGTGTGAACTAAACTGTACTCCGAAAAAGAATTCAATAAACGCGTCAGGAAAAAAAACCGTTGCACCTATAAAGGCCAATCCGGCTATCATCGAAAGCTGATCTACCTGCAGACAAACCCGCTGATCCTTCATCTCCCGTACAAAGGCCTGATGCATAATGCGGATAACTCCCTTGAAAATAAAATAAAACTTAATTCCTATAAATGATACGACAACAATGTCATCGGAATATATAAAGGGAATGATTAGCAGCAGACCCGGACCCAAAAAATAAATTGAAAGGTTGACTACCCCTAAAGGAATGCTTTTTACATACAGCATCAATCTGTCTGTCCGTGGCCTGAGGAACATTGGTTGTTTGATATACCGGGAAATATAAAGGTCGGAGATCAGATAGGCTAATAGCAAACCCAGTACAAAAAGTTGCACCAGTTGCCCGGGATAATGTAAAACGGCAACTGTAGCCAGAGCAAATGGTATTACAGTTCTGAAAAAAGCCAAAGCTGCGCCCCTCACAGGTTGACCCAGACTGTACAAGGCATAATCACCACTTAAAGCAAGAAAGGGTGCAACCAGAAAAATAATATATGCTGGATTGAACCATGTTAAGAAGGCGAATGGAAGGATCAATAATGATAACATCAGCCGGGCGGATTGGGCCGCACGATAGGATTCATGCCAGTTCGGTTCCAAAGCTACAGTACGCATAACAGCAGACTGTAAACCCATGGCAATAAAATTTATCAGAAAAAACAGTAAAGAATCGGCTTGTGCAAGTGCCGCAACCTGCTCTTCGCTGCCTCTGCCGGAAATAAACTTGAGAATAAAAACAGAAAACAACTGCCCTGCCCCTGTAAATAACGCAATAAATATTAACCTCTTTAACATGCGGGGAGTAATGAAATTTTTGCTAAAAATAGTTCTTTACTATAAAGGAATAAAATAGTTAATTGGCTAAAGGACTATTTTTGCAGGCAGCTATTCAGGAGAAGCAAAGAATACCAGTAAGGGGATGCAAAAACTAAAAGTCATTTCAATTGATATCAGCACCGGAACTTATGCCAGCTTTATTGATAATATCATAAAACTTGCAGCGAGTAACACATCGTCATATGTGTGTGTGGCTAACGTACATATGCTGGTTGAAGCTCACAAAGCTACCTCCTTTGCTGATGTGGTTAATCAGGCTGATATTACAACCCCCGACGGGCAGCCGATCACCTGGGCATTAAGACTTTTACATGGTGTAAAACAAGACCGCGTTGCCGGAATGGACCTTTTACCTGACCTTCTGAAGCGGGCGCAGGCCGATTCTGTACCTGTATTTTTCTACGGTGGTTCACAGAAAATGCTGGATGAAACCAACCGGTATATTAAAATCCATTACCCCCGTTTAATCAATGCAGGTTATTATAGTCCGCCTTTCAGAGAACTATCAGACACAGAATTATCAGAAATTTCAGAACTAATAAACAAGTCGGGGGCTAAACTTGTTTTTGTAATACTTGGCTGCCCTAAACAGGAAAAATGGATGGCATCGATGAAGAGAAGGATAAATGCCACTATGATTGGTATTGGTGGTGCATTGCCCGTAATGATTGGTATGCAGAAAAGAGCCCCCGAATGGATGCAGAAAGCTGGTCTGGAGTGGTTTTACCGTTTATTACAGGAGCCGGGAAGATTATTCAGGCGATATGCTGCTACAAATTCTATCTTTATAGTTCTCCTGATTAAAGCCTGGATACGTTCTAAACTTAAATAATAACTGAACAAATGCACGTATTACTCTCGTACTTGAAGCCATTTAAATGGGTGGTAGCACTCGCGCTGTTTCTATCCGCAATAAATATGATTTTCTCTCTTTTTGAACCAATGATCTTCGGTTTGCTGATCGACAATTTCGGTTCAAAAGCTTCTACTTTTACCGAAAGTGAATATGTAACCGGTGTAGTAAAACTTCTTGCCCTCGGCGTGGGTGCTGCTATGGTCAGCAGAATTGCCAAGGCATTTCAGGACTATTTTACCAATGTGGTGGTTCAAAAGTTCGGCGCAAGTATCTATACCGACGGATTACGCCATTCCATGAGATTACCGTTTCAGGAGTTTGAAGATCAGCGTAGCGGTGAAACGCTCTCGGTATTAGAAAAAGTCAGATCCGACACAGAAAGGTTTATTCAGTTCTTCGTAAATATTCTCTTTCCTACTATAACGGGAGTTATTTTTGTAATCTGGTACGCTTTCTCGAAACACTGGCTGCTCGTTCCAGTGTATTTCGGAGGGATCATCATACTTGCATTTCTAACCAGCATCCTTAGCCGGAAAATAAAGTTGATTCAAAAGAATATTGTAAGAGAAACCACATCGCTGGCCGGCTCAACCACAGAATCTCTCCGGAATATTGAAATCGTAAAGAGTCTGGGTTTAACCAGTCAGGAAGTAGAACGTATTAATAAAAACACCTATAAAATTCTGGGTCTGGAACTGGTGAAAGTGAAGAAAATCAGAAGTATCAGTTTCGTACAGGGAACTTTCGTGAATTTGTTAAGAACAATAATCCTATTCCTTCTGTTGTACCTGATTTTCAGAAACGAACTCACCGTAGGTGATTTCGTGGCTATGCAGATTTATTCATTCTTTATCTTCGGACCTCTACAGGAACTCGGTAATATTATTATGGCATACCGCGAAGCTGAAGCATCCCTCCACAATTTTGAAAATGTCATGTCAAAAGCACCTGAACCAAAACCTGTTCACCCTGCAGAACTTGGTGATGTTCAGGAACTGGAGTATAATCAGGTAAGCTTCAAACATCAGTCTGCCCAGTTTAAAGCGTTGGATAAAATCAGTTTTAAAATAAAAACCGGACAAACCATAGCCTTCGTCGGGCCCTCAGGTGCAGGTAAAACTACGCTCGTCAAATTATTGGTGGGATTATACCGACCTCAGGAAGGAGCAGTTTATTACAATGGAATAAATGGAAACGATATCGATATGGATCAGCTGCGTTCGCAAATTGGCTTTGTAACGCAGGATACACAACTATTTGCAGGCACTATCAGAGAAAACCTTCTTTTTGTTAACCCCGCTGCTACTGAAGAAGATATCATGAATGCCTTGTATAAGGCTGCATGTCACAGCCTGCTTGCCCGGGCTGAAAAAGGAATTGATACGGTAATCGGCGAGGGCGGAATAAAAATCTCCGGAGGAGAAAAACAACGCTTGTCAATCGCAAGAGCGTTATTGAGAAACCCTCGGTTGTTGATTTTCGACGAAGCTACATCCTCACTGGATTCAATAACTGAAGAAGAAATCACAGATACTATCAGAAAAATATCAGCACAGGGTGAACAGATTACTATCGTTATTGCTCACCGGTTATCGACGATCATGCATGCTGATACTATCTATGTTCTGGAAAAAGGCAGTATCGCAGAAACCGGAACTCATCAACAGTTACTGGAAGAAAAAGGTCTGTATTATGCTATGTGGAGGCAGCAGATCGGCGAACGCAAAACAGAAGAAAGCTCAGTTTCTGTTTAACGACAGGCAAATTGCTTTCATAATTGTAAACTATTATTTCATACCAGTAAACCAGTCCCCGATTATAAAATACAATCGGTCAGACGCACAACAGTTTTGTCAATAATTTAATATTATTGAACAGTCAGATTAAAGACGAGTTCTATATCTGTTTCACCTTTACTCACATCATCGCCTGCGGATTTGATACCGGGCTTATGCTTAAGGACCACTCGTGCAATACCACTGCCTGCAGACGTGGTAACCCATCGCGTAAGCAGTCCTAAAGGCAAACCATCCATATCGGTATCCAGCGTGGTTACAGTAACCGGAACCCCGGTGACTATAAAGTAAAACTGGTGATTTTCAGACTCATTCATGATTTCTGCAGTAACATCATCAGCAGGATTTACCGACTCATTAAGAACTGAAATAGCACAGGTATATGTTTTATTGGCATTGAGAACGATATCATCAAATTCAGAAGGCGGGTTTCCTCCTTCACCATCCGTATCTCTGAATGTAACTACCGAAGTATTCCCTGTACCTGTTTCAAAAAAGGTGAGATGTACGGTAGTTATCAGCTCCTCCTCATCCAGTTCCATTTTTTCTTTTTTGCAGGAAGAAACTGACATTAAAACGATGGATATAAAAACTAAAAGAGCCGGAAAGAAATTTCTTCTCATTTTCCTGATGATTAATTGGTTCTAAAAACTATAATTTAATCTTACCCAAATATTTCTACCCTTATCATCGCTGAAGTACCTGAAGGCATTCAGATAATCACGATATGCAGTATTTAACAGGTTATCTGCACCAGCAATAAGTGACAACGGATTTTTTCCTCCATGTAGGGTTACCCCTGCTTCAAGTTTTATCAGAGTATACGCGGCCGGTGGCGGAGCATAGTCCGATGCCATCACCACCGTTCCGTCAGTTTGTTTTATCTCGATATTGCCGGAAGCAGGTACTCGCGTCTGTTTCATTACATTTTCCATCGAGACTTTTAAATAAGGCTCCTTCCATTTTTTCCGGTCGGAGAAAACAAATTCAAATTCATTAGTGATTCGATCGGCAGGCATCTGAATCAGCCAGTCGCCGGCAGTCCTGTCTTTTGCCCGGAGAAAAGAACCTTTGCCTTTCCAGCTCAGGTGAAAATTAATCGCATAACCGGCAGTAATATCT
>DATCKB010000143.1:0-2540 GCA_036562505.1 Parasegetibacter sp.
GTCCCCGGGCATCATAAAGTTCCGCAATATATTGGGCAGCTGCGGTCAGGTGCCGGAATGCAGAATTCTGGTTCTGAACTGAGGGTGGATAATTTCCGAAGAATGGTGCACCAGTTACCAGTGTGTCGGTATCGTTAAAAAGAACCAGAATAACAGTATCTATATTGCCTGCAAACTGAAAAAATCGCAGGGCTGCTCTTGCTGTGTCAGCAGAAGGATTGTCGGCCAGAACGGAAACCACAGGTTTCTGACTACCGCCGGTACTTACCGAATCGTACAAAAACAACGAAAATTTCCGGTTGCTGACGAAAACAAAGTTGCCCTCTGCAATGTCCTGCTGACCTGACCCTGATAGTCTGATTCTTCCGACACCTGCGGGTGCAGCGAGATATGGCTCGGTTGCTGTTCCGGAAAGATCGGTGTAAGCCAGCGGTGTATTCAGGAAGGGTTGGCCTCCGATTTCAAGGGTCACCGGGCCAGACGAGGGAGAAGCATGAATAAAGGAAAGAGATGTGAGATCGCCGGCTTTTCTTTCCTCCTTGCTGCACGAAATTGCTCCTAACACCACTAAAATCAGGCAGAAACAAATAATCCGGATTGATAGTTTATGCTTCATCACCTGCGCAATTTAGATGTTTTTTTTTATCTCGTTTTTTTTCTGTTAAATACTATCTTTGCCATCTTTGAAAAATTAAAGTAAACTCTACAACGTATGCAACTGAAAGGTTTGGTAAGGTTCTTTACGATTGCCCTGATCGTGATTTCGATATACCAGCTTTCCTTTACCTGGTTCGTGAATCGTCACGAAAAGAAAATGGAAGAGAAGGCCCGGAAATTTATAGCCGACAATTATCCTTCTCCTGAGCAAAAGTATCCCGGTGATAATGAATTACAGGTTCTCTACAGGGATACACTGAACAGATTATTCGAAGAACGTAAAGCCCGGTTGCTGGACAGTACCAAGAATGAAACTGTAACCTATGGTATTCAGGGGCCAATCAGCTATCAAAAAGCCAAAGAAAGTGAGCTGAACCTCGGACTTGACCTTCAGGGTGGTATGAGCGTGACAATGGAAGTGGGTCTTGACGGACTTATCCGCTCGATGGCGAACAATTCGAAAGATCCTGATTTCAATAAGGCAATTGAGAACGCAAACAAGAGAAAAGCGAACAGTGACGCTGATTTTGTGAGCCTGTTTGCTGAAGAGTATAAGAAACTGAATCCTTCCGGTAGATTGGCATCTCTTTTTGCCAACCCCACCAATAAGAATATTAAAATCAGTGATTCTGACGCCGATGTCCTCAGAGAAATCAGAAATGAGGCTTCAGAAGCTATCAAAAGAACTTACCGGGTAATTCAAACCCGTATTGATAAATTCGGGGTTGCTCAGCCTAACGTGAACCTCGATGCTACAAGAGGTATTATTAATGTTGAACTGGCTGGTGTCAGCGACGCTGAAAGAGTCAGAAAATATCTGCAGTCTTCTGCAAACCTGCAATTCTGGGAAGTATATAATATAGCTGAGCTGGATCAGTCACTTATGAAAGCGGAAGAAACTCTGGCTGCATATCTTAAGGGTGGATCATCAGTTACAGACAGTTCCACCGTAAATTCTGATAGCAGTACTCAGCAATCCTCTGCATCCGCAGATACTACCGGAAATCTTTCGGATATCCTTGCTGGTAAAAAAGCGGATACTGCAACTGCGGGAAAAGACAGTACTGCGCTGGCATTTGAGGAATTCAAAAGAAACAGACCTCTGGCCAGCATTATCCAGTTTATTGAACCAACTGACAGAAACCAGGATGGACAACCGGAATTCTCACCAGCGTTGGGTTATGTGGCTATTTCGGATACCGCATTGGTGAGACAATACCTGAATATCCCGGCTGTAAGAGCTAAATTCCCGGGAGACGTAAGATTCTTATACGGAATACCGGAGAAAGACGCAAAAGGAAAGCCACAGAATTTCGTTGCTTTTTACGCTATTAAAACCGTTCCCGGATCAGATAAAGCCCGGCTGGAAGGTGAACATATAATCGAAGCCGGTCAGGACTATGATCCTATTACCAGTGAAGTAACTGTGAACATGTCGATGGACAAGGTAGGAACTAAAATCTGGGCACAAATGACGGAGAAGAACAAAGGCCGCGCGATTGCCATTGTTCTGGATGATGTGGTTTACTCTGCTCCAAACGTAAATGAACCTATTCCGAACGGAAGTTCAAGAATTTCAGGAAATTTTACTGTTGAAGATGCGCAGGATCTTGCAAACATTCTGAAAGCGGGTAAACTTCCTGCTCCGGCAAAAATTGTTCAGGAGCAGCTGGTCGGACCGACCCTTGGTGCAGAAGCAATTAAAGGTGGTTCACTCGCATTCCTTATTTCTTTTGGTGTAATCTTCGTCCTGATGTTGTTGTACTTCAATACATCCGGATGGGTTGCGAATATTGCCCTTGTATTAAACCTGCTGTTTACAATTGGTATCCTGAGTGCCCTTGGTGCCACATTAACTGCGCCTGGTATTGCCGGTCTGGTTC
>DATCKB010000154.1:0-2133 GCA_036562505.1 Parasegetibacter sp.
CTATTGCTTCGAACTGATCCAGTAATGCAAAAGCCAGAATCATTATTCTCTCGAGGATTCCTATCCACTTCCCGGCGTTTCCCAGAGTTTCCGAATTCTCAAGTTGTGAACGCCAGTGTTCGGTTAGTTTGGCAATCAGAATACCTGAAGGACCTGTCAAAAACACTACGGCGGTAAGCAGAATCCAAAGGTGCTCATCGCCGAGAAGTTGTGTTACGGTTTGTTGTAACACCGCAAAATCGTAAAAACTAAACCACCAGCAACCCAGAATAACTGCCAGATGCAAAAGTTGATCAATCAGAAAATATCCTGCTGTATTTTTCCGGTATGATTTCCAGCCGTCTATCAGAATATGAGTTACAAAAATGATGACGGTAATATGCCAATGTTTACTGCCAATCATCCATCCAGCAAATAATGCGGTCACTGCACCATGTATATAAAGGTATGGTGAGCCGAAATGACGGTCATGCCGGTCTCTGACCCAGCTTTTGGGCTGTAGCACAAAATCTGTCATCAGATGAGCAAAAATTAGTTTTATCAGCCATAATGTTTCCATAAGTCTTTAAATTAACGCTTTAATCATCTCCTTATACTCTGCTTCCAGTTTCACCAACTCGTGCCATCCTGCAGATCTGGCATGTTTATTAATTGTGGATTGAGACCTTTTTAACTTTCTGGCTACTTCTGCCTGTGTTTTACCGGCTAGAAGCATAGATAATACTTCGGCCTGCTTGGGAGTAAGCTCCTGAAAAATATAATCGATAAAGTAACAAATCACTCTTAATCCGGGGTTGTCATCAGCCAGTTGAATGGATAACCGGCTGTCAGATTTACTTAAACTATCAAATGCTCTTCCTGATAAGGTAAAGGCTTCACCGGTTGAGAGACTTATTTTCTTCGCTCTTGACTGTATACTCCCTATTCCTATACTTATTCTTACATCGTATCGGGCACCGATTACCCGCGCTGCCATTCTGACCTGTAACGCCAGCGTTAATGCCTGTTCAGGGTTTTTCACTATTACCTGAAAACTGTCGCCACGATAAAATTCAAATTTATGAGAAGTGAGAATTGTTTCAATTTTTAAAAGCAATTTTCTTTGCTCTTTTACGGAAAGTAGCGTTGAATTAACAATGTCAGCGGTTATTACTGCAGCGATTGACATAATATAAAGTTTTACCAAATATAGCCTAAAAAGGCGAATATTTATAAAATTCGCCTAAAAAGGCGATTTTTTAGAAATATCGTATAAAAAGGCGAATAGCGTGTACTAAAAAAAGTGAAGAACTTAAAACATCTCACCTGCCCGGGTAGCAAGATTTATACGGGAATGTTTACATTTGGCTTTATATGATGCGGAAACCCGAAATAGACTCAATAAATATTTTACTGGAAGAATGCATTCTTGCTTTTCCGGTATCCTCGTTTATAATCAGTCTGTATAAACAATATCAGCAACGGGGAAGTTTGAGCAAAAAACAATTAATCGGATTACATAGCAAGGCATCGAAGATAGAAAATATTGCCCCTGGCAAACTCGCTGCCGTGGAAGCTATCATTAAAAAAATGCCCAACCGCTACAAATCGGAGAAGCCGACAACCATAATTCCATCGCCGGAGGAAAAAGACCCTGTTGCGGAACAGCGTATCAAGCAAATCCTCGGAAAATATCCTACTCATAAAAGAGTACTATTTCTCCAGTCCCAACTAGAGTTGAACAAATCACTGAGCGCAGCAGAAGCTGCGGACCTTGAAAAAATATGGACGATTGTTTCAAAAAAGAATTGAAGAAGGGTTATCCTGCGTACTCCGAACCCTGAAAAGAAATCTCCTTTATAAAAACAACACCGACAGCCGTGTGTGAAGAAAAGCCAGACAGGCATAGAAGGGTACAAATAAAAAACGAGACAAAGATTAAATATCCGTTGTCTCGCTTCTGTTTGTGCGGCGGAGCAGATTCGAACTGCCACGCCCGGTAAAAGGCGCTACCACCTCAAAGTAGTGCGTCTACCAATTTCGCCACCGCCGCATCCTTGAGGGGCAGCAAAGGTAATAATTTCCTCAGACAAAAATCTATCCCTATTTTTATAATTGTATAAAAATGCTCCCTATTCCCTGATTATAATGTTT
>DATCKB010000158.1:0-2590 GCA_036562505.1 Parasegetibacter sp.
ATGGAATCCTACGCAAGGGAAAAAGGCTGGTTTTGGTGCCTTCTATTTTGACAGGGATTATTACTCCAAGACAGGTATCCCTTATTATAACATAAGGAGAGCAATTCAGATTGCCAATCCACCTGCCAAATAAACCAATTATAAAAACATTAATATATTACCATGAATAAGAAAATATTTCCGGGTTTTATACTCCTGATATCTCTTTGGGTGTTGGGCTGTACAAAGTCCAAATTTGGCGATCCTGTCATTCTTATATCAGGAACAGAAGTGAGCCCTATCGTGAAGTTTTCTGTTGAAGATACTCCTGCAGAATATGCAGTGACCGCTGCCGCAACACATAAAACCGATCAGGACATTCAGGTGACATTTGAATTTGATCCTGAAGCTGTAGATCGTTATAACGAAGAGCATGGTACAAGCTATTTTGCTGTACCCGCTGAAGCTGTGGAATTCAGCAGTCTGACTACTCAGATAAAAGCCGGAACTGCTGCTTCAACGCCGGCTTCAGTAAAGGTAGTGTCAACCTCACCGCTTGTTGATGGAAGAACCTATCTGATACCCATTACCATTAAGTCTGTTTCAGGTGGCAATATGAATGTGCTGGAATCGTCCAGAACTATATTCCTCCGCATTGCGCGGATCATCAGTTTTGCTGCTTTATCTATGAACAATGCTACCGGACCTACAACCGGCTCTCCCGGAACAAGAGGTCGCTTTAATGCCGCCTGCATATTTGACGAAGCAGTGAGTCTGCCTAACTTCACTCTCGAACTTAAAAACCTGGTTTACGCGTTCAGAGGCGGTGACGGTAACAGTAACCCTCAGCCGATTCAGTTTCTGGTAAACTGGGCAGGAGATGCACCGAACAGTTCAATCGGTTTGCGTTATGGTGAACTGGGTAACCCTAATAACTCACTTCAACTTATCGGTTCACTTGGAGGTGCGTTCGCTTACGGCTTTAATCCGATGCAATGGTATATGGTTTCGATCACGTACGACGGAAGTAAAGGCATGATGTATGTTGACGGTGAGAAAGTAGCAGAAGTAAGTGGTTCAATGGCTATGCAGTTTAAATGGATGATATTCGGTCAAACCTGGGGCGGTTATGATACCCGTCAATATTTCAACGGACGTATCAGTGAGTGCCGCGTGTGGAACCGTGTATTAACTCCTGCTGAAATTAAAATCAACCTTTGTGGTGCAGATCCTGAATCTGATGATCTGGTAGCTTACTGGAAATTGAATGAAGGATCCGGACATATATTCTACAACTCGGCAAAAACCGGATCCAAATATGATATGGACTGGTCGAAAGTGTATTGGGATCTGAACGGTGATGACGTCTGGGATCCACCTGCGAATAAATCGCAGTATGTAACCTGGACCAACGATGCTTTGAATAAGTGTAGTCAGTAATTGTAATCCCTAACAACCTAAAATTACTCACATGTTTAATAATAAATTTTTAATGGGTTGCTTAATGGCTACAGCTTTGTTTGCCTGTAAAAAAAGCACTCATATAGATGTTAAGGGTGATCCGGAAGTGAAATTTTTCACACTTATTGAATCACCTGCCAACACTCCTGCGAATTCATTTTCGTACACTGCCTTAAACATACCTAACACTGGTGGAAGCGGATGGATTAATTCCACGAATTCCTTTCCGTCTTCGATTAAATTTCCGGTAAGGGCGTCAAAGGCAGTAGGGGAAGATGTGACTATTACCGCAGAAATAGACAATTCGCTGGTGGCCGCATATAATGAAGCTAATGACACCGAATATCAGACCTTCCCGGCAGATGTATTTAATCTGGAAAAAGCATCTGCTACTATTTTAGCCGGAGAAGCAAGGTCAATGGATTCGATAGTCATCGTACCGGATGGATCAAAACTAGGTCCGTTAGTCGCCGGAAATTATATGGCAGCTATTCGTCTAAAAACTGTTTCAAAACCAACAGTAGGTTCTGTTACCTCTAACGAAAAAATCAACACGGTGTATATAGTATCGAGTGTTGAACAAAGGCAAATCTGGTATAATGCGGGTACTGCAAATATTACCGGAACCCTGGTTAGTCCGAGAACTTCGTGGACAGCCTCATACGATCCTACGCCGGTTGCTACAAGTGGTGGAAGTATCTTCGACGGAAGTACGGGTTCCTACCAAAGATGGCCGAATGGTACCACCAGCGGATTGCTCACAGTAGATATGCAGTCTGCGAGGAACGTTTCCGCAATCAGATTGTATACTTCCAACAATACTACTTATACGCCAACACGAATTGATGTGTATCTGAGTACAGACGGGGTGAATTATGAACTGATGGGTTCACCGCTGAAAGCTAATCTGGCTTATACCAGTTCCTATAACTATATCGTTTTTTATAAACCCACTTCTGCTCGTTACATCAGACTCAGACTCTATTACTCTACTTCTACAAATACGCAGAATTTCAGAGTAACAGAATTTGATGTTTATGCAACGAATTAATTAGTGAGTTTATCAAAAATAAAATGAGGTGATGCGAAGATTGATTTCTTTTTTTCTGGTTTTGCTGGCTACAAATGCGGGTATATCACAAACACTTTC
>DATCKB010000173.1:0-3925 GCA_036562505.1 Parasegetibacter sp.
GGAAAATATTCCTCCTCAGATTCCGGCCGACATGTGTTATCTGGGCTGGCAGGATTCACTTGAGAAACTTGCCAAGCTGGTTGAACCGGAAATTCCTGATAATTAAGCAGAGTTGTCTTTTTAATCTTCAGTTTGCCCGGGACTGTCAAGGCATGAAAATTTATGCGTTGGGTGAAAACCAGCGTATGAAAGCAGCAGTATATCACAAAATTGGCGACATAAGTGTTGATAATGTAGAAGATCCACGTATTGAGCACCCTGAAGACATCATACTCCGGGTAACATCTACAGCAATCTGCGGTTCAGACCTTCACATTTATGATGGATTTGTTCCACAAATGCGCGATGAAGTATTGGGGCATGAATTTATGGGAATTGTTGAGGAGACGGGGCCAACGGTAACCAGAGTAAAAAAGGGCGACCGGGTTGTGGTACCATTTACTATTGCCTGCGGTACCTGTTTTTTCTGCTCGCAGGGTTTTCATCCCAACTGCATGCATAGTAATCCGAAAAACTATGGCCCTGAAGGCGATTTATTGAAAGGAAAAGGTGGTGGCATGTTCGGCTACACAGACTTATACGGAGGCTATAACGGAGGACAGGCAGAATATGTAAGAGTGCCTTACGGGAATGCAGGACCGAAAATTATTCCCGATGAACTGGATGACGATCAGGTGCTGTTTCTGACCGATATCTTTCCGACGGGTTGGAGTGCTGTGAAATGGGGTAAGGTTAAAGCCGGCGATACAGTTGTTATTTTTGGAAGTGGCCCGGTTGGGTTGATGGCTCAAAAAGCAGCCTGGTTGCACGGAGCGGAAAGGGTTATAGCTGTTGATCCTCTTGAGTACCGGTTAGAAAAAGCCCGAAGAGTTAACAAAGTAGATACGATCAATTCAGAGGATGAACATTTAATGGAAAAGATACGGGAGATGACTAAGGGCCGGGGTGCTGACGTAGCAATTGATGCAGTTGGTATGGAAGCGAACAGAAGCTTTATGGAAAAAGCAAAAGCTGTGATTAACGTAGAGAAAGGAACTATGAAAGTTCTGGAAATGTGTACCGAGGCTGTACGGAGAAGCGGTACTGTTGCCGTTGTAGGTGTTTATGCCAGTCCGTATGACAATTTTCCTCTTCACCGCATATTTGATAAAGGTCTGATTATGCAATTCGGCCAGGCTCAAACACATCTTTACATCGACCAGTGCTTTGAAGCTGTGGCAAAAGGCAAAGTAATTCTGGATGATATCATCACTCACAAGCTGCCTCTCTCAAAAGCTTCCGACGCCTACGATATGTTTAAAAAGAAAACCGATGATTGTGTAAAAGTGGTATTAAAACCCGGAATGGATTAAACCGTTTTGATTTCGTGGTCAGTTCAAAATAAATAGAAAAAAAATATTCAGATGAAAGAGATTAAAAATATCGAAGACTTGTTTTATCACGAACTTCAGGTTTTGTGGAGTGCTGAAGCGATGCTCGTTGAAAAAATGCCGGCGATGATTGCACGTGCGAAAAATCAGGGACTTAAAAATCTGCTGAAGAAGAACAGCAGGCAGATACAAAACTGAATTTTCTGGCAAAGGAGGTAGTGAACCCGCGGGCACAAACGGTATAAATTAAAACTTCCGCCACTGGCTTCCACTCCGGTTAAATTAACCGGAGTGTCTGGCCAACTGGGGTTTTAGTCAGTCTGTTCTTCGTCATTACTTACTTCAATAATAGTAAAGGTCTTCTCACCGGCGGGCACCCTCCAACTCACTTGCTGACCTTTTCTGAAGCCAATGAGGGCTGTTCCTATGGGGGCCATAACGGAAACCTTTCTTGATTTGATATCGACTTTGTCCGGAGTAACCAGGGTTAGCTCCATCATTTTTCCATTCATTTCGTCTTTCACCTTTACTTTGGAATTAAGACGAATTACATCTTCCGGAAACTGATCTTTGGAAACCAGTTTTGCATTTTTCAACTCGGCTTCCAGCATTTCTGCATTGTCCCGATCGAACGAGGTTCTTACAAATGTTCCCCGCAGATAGGCTATCATTAAATCGTAATCTTCTTTTAGCAATATAATTTGGCTTTTTGTTGCTTCCATGTTTTATTATTTTTTTAGTTCAACTGAGAATAGTAATTCCCAACAACAGGGCTACTTTTTCCTCTGAAATATATTTCTTCAAAACTCCGGGTGTCCTGCTCATTCATACGCCGGAAAAACTTCGATGGAGTAACATCGCTGATACTTCTGAACGCACAGGCTTCCATCATTTCTTTTGTGGCGGCAATGGTTTTAGCGTGGAAATTTGCCACCCTAACCCGCTTATCAGCTGGGTCAATCCCTTTATATAAAGTCGGATCCTGAGTTGCTACCCCAACCGGACATCTACCGCTATCACATATCAATGCCTGAATACATCCCAGCGCCATCATCATTCCTCTGGCACTGTAGCAGGCTGATGCACCAAGGGCAATAGCTTTCAGTATATCAAATGCTGTTACAATTTTTCCGGCAGCAATAATTTTCACCTGCCCGGCGAGACCATGATTTTCCAGCTCCATTTTCACAAATGCCAGTGCTTCATGCAAAGGCATTCCCAGATGGTCAGTAAATTCAAGCGGCGCTGCTCCGGTACCGCCTTCACCTCCGTCAACAGAAATGAAATCCGGAATAATGCCAGTAATATTCATCGCCTTACAGATATCTGTAAACTCCTCCCGATTCCCGATACATATTTTAAAGCCTACCGGTTTTCCGTCAGACAAATCCCGGAGCTGCTGAATAAACCGAAGCATGCCTTCCGGTGTGTCGAACTCCGCATGATAAGCAGGTGAGTGTACTGTGGTACGTGGCTCAACCATACGTATAGCCGCTATTTCAGGAGTATTTTTGGCCGCCGGCAGAATACCCCCATGACCAGGCTTCGCTCCCTGTGACAGTTTCAGCTCAATCATTTTCACCTGAGGACGAAGGGCATTTTTCTTATACCCTTCAGGCGAAAACCGCCCGTTAGCATCGCGGCATCCGAAATAGCCTGTTCCGATCTGCCATATAAGATCGCCTCCTGAAAGGTGATAGTCGCTGATTCCACCTTCACCAGTATTGTGTGCAAATCCTCCTGCCTTTGCACCCTGATTTAATGCAGATATAGCAGTTTTACTCAGCGCGCCATAACTCATCGCTCCGATATTGTAGATGGAAGCATGATAAGGTTGCTTGCATTGTGAGTTACCTATCCAAACCCGAAGATCTTTTTCCTCCAGCTTTATAGGGTAAACGGAATGTGCAACCCATTCATATCCGGGAGCAGCGGGATCCAGCTGCATACCGAATGCTACCGTCTGCTTTTCGTTTTTTGCCCGCTGATAAACAATCGACCTTTGGCGTCTGTTGAAGGGTTTACCGTCAAGATCAGATTCGAAAAAATACTGACGAAATTCGGGTCTGACAGATTCAAAAAGATATCTTAAATGTCCGATAACCGGAAAGTTGCGGACGATAGCATGCTTTTTCTGGGTTACGTCGTATATTCCCAGAATCAACAACGGAAGTGTTATAACCAGTGCCCAATACCAGCTTGAGTTGGATACATAACCTGCACTCAATACAATGGCATTAATGATGACCAGCGCAATAATAATCTGATTACTTACTGATACTAATTTAGATTGACGTGACATGATGTTTAAATAGTTTAAAAGGACAGATCCAGGAAAACCGGCAACGTTTTTTCGTACTCAATGAATTTCTGTATAAAAAAATGGCGTGGTACAGAGTGTACACGCTGCCGTTAATTGCTTATGCAAAAAATTTTACCCAAGACCTTTTTTAGGAGGCTTGGGGATTTGTATTAAAGTCTTTAAAGCTGGAGAAGTAATACAACTTGGAGCAAAATGGATAGAATTCTGTAAATGAACAGGTATAACCATCCGT
>DATCKB010000180.1:0-2347 GCA_036562505.1 Parasegetibacter sp.
GGATATACCGCTATGCTACTGTCACGGTGAACCGAAGCAATCCTGAAGCCAGAGCAGCGAGTGTCAGGCGGTTGAGAAATGAACTGAAACGTGGCATTTCTATATTTCTTTTTCCCGAAGGAACTTTCAACACTTCTGAAAAATTGTTGAAAGATTTTTATGACGGTGCGTTTAAGCTGGCTATAGAAATGCAGCTCCCTATTCAACCGCTTTTATTTGTAGATACTAAAAGACGCATGCATTACAAAAGTTTATTATGCCTGAACCCGGGTATATCCCGCAGTGTGTTTCTGGATGTGGTAGAAACAAACGGACTTACCCCGGCTGATCTTCCGCAACTGAAGGAACTGGTTTTTAAGAAAATGGAAAAAGGTCTGGAGGCTTTTTTGTGAGGACTGAATTCCTTAATTTGTCGGCTTCAATTCTTTCACCTTGTATATTGAAGTTATTCTGCCGCTTGCTTTGCCCACTAATTATACCTGGTCGGTTCCACCGGAGCTGCAGGATAAGATTGTGCCCGGCTGCCGGGTAGAAGTGGGGCTGGGGAAGAACAGGAAGTATGCCGGACTGGTCAAGAGAATTCATTTCAATAAGCCCGGGGCATTTGAACCGAAAGATATCCTGAACGTCCTTGATGGAGAAGCCATAGTATACCCTCATCAACTGGAACTGTGGAAATGGATGGCGGAATATTATATGTGTACCGAAGGAGATGTGATGCAGGCGGCGCTTCCAGCTCATTTTAAACTTTCGAGTGAAACAATCCTGTTATATAACGACGAATTCGGAGATGACTTCTCAACGCTGGAAGATGAGGAATACCTGGTTGCAGAAGCTCTGTTGATCCGGAAGGAGTTACGTCTTCCTGAAGTGCAGCAACTGCTCGATTCTTCCCATGTTTATCCGGTGATAAAAAAGCTGATCGACAAGCGGGTTTGCTTTGTCTGGGAAGCTCTGAAAGACAGTTACAGGGAAAAAAAGGAGACTTATGTTATTCTGAATCCGGAATACGATAACGAGGAAAAATTGAGCGACCTGCTGAATAACTGGGGCCGGGCACCCCGACAAATGGAATTGCTTCTCGCTTATCTGCATCTGATGAAAACGCAGGGTGAGGTTACACAAACTGAACTCCTGAAAAAAGCTGGTGCCAGTCTGGCTCAGCTTAAAGGATTGCAGGAAAAAAATATTCTGATGCTGGAAAAAAGAAGCGTAGACCGCCTGACTTATCTTCCCAAAAATATTCAGATTGATTTCGAGCTTTCTTTAGTACAGCAGTCGGCCCTCGATGAAATCTATCAGTCCTTTGAAACTAAACAGGTATGTCTTCTTCATGGTGTAACCTCGTCTGGAAAAACACTTCTGTATATTAAACTGATAGAATCGTATATCCGTCAGGGGAAGCAGGTATTATATATGCTTCCTGAAATTGCACTAACAGCTCAGGTTATACGAAGATTGCAAAAGCATTTTGGAGGATATATAGCTATTTATCACAGCCGGTTCAATCAGAATGAAAGAATTGAAATATGGAATAAAGTTAAAACCGGCGAAATTAAGGTAGTACTGGGGGCAAGATCGTCTCTGTTTCTTCCCTTTAAAGATCTCGGACTGATTATCTGCGACGAAGAACATGATCCTTCTTTCAAGCAATATGAGCCTGCACCTCGTTATCATGCACGGGATGCGGCTGTTTTTTATGCAGGTCTGTTGAATGCAAAAGTGCTGATGGGAAGTGCCACCCCTTCAATGGAATCTTATTATAATGCGGTCAACGGAAAATATGGACTGGTGGAAATAAACGAGCGCTACGGAGAATCGGTTATGCCTGATATCGAAATTGTTGATACCCGCAAAATGTTTGATAAGGTAGAGGGAAAAATAATTCTGTCCCCGGCTCTGAAAGAGGCTATTCAAACTTCGCTTGATCATGGCCGTCAGATTATATTGTTTCAGAACAGAAGAGGATATTCTCCTTACCAGGTTTGTGCAACCTGTGGCTGGATACCCAAATGTCAGAACTGCAATGTGTCGCTGACCTTTCATAAATTCTCGCATAAATTTCAGTGTCATTATTGCGGAACTACCTACCCTCCGCTGAGTACCTGCGCCGCCTGCGGCAGCCATCATTTCGTGCAGAGAAGTTTTGGCACTGAAAAAATTGAAGAAGCACTTAGTGAGGTATTCCCCGAAATAAAAGTGGCCAGAATGGATGTTGATACCGTTCGCGGGAAGCATGCTCACGACTCTCTGATTCAGCAATTTGAACAACAACGTATAAATATTCTTGTTGGTACCCAGATGGTGGTAAAAGGGCTTGACTTTGAAAATGTAGATCTGGTGGGAA
>DATCKB010000194.1:0-2897 GCA_036562505.1 Parasegetibacter sp.
AAACACACCAATGATCAACGGAACTGCGCCTGAACTTCACCGTTTGACCGGACTGGGCCGCGTGGTAGACGTTATCGTGAAAGGCGGGTCAATGCGTTAATTTCTGGGGTGAATAACAATAGCAACCGGGCGATCCTCCGCGGTCGCCCGTGTTTGTTCAAATCATAGGGGAATCGTTTTGCCTGAACATAACAGATTGCTGCTGCAGAAACATTTTAAATTAATCAATTATCATAATGCGCGACTCTATCATTAAAGTAGAAAATCTTTCACACCGCTACAGTGTGCAATGGGCTGTGAAGGATATCAATTTTGAACTGACTAAAAACGGCATATACGGATTGCTCGGGTCGAACGGAGCCGGGAAATCCACCATCATGAATATCATTTGTGGTGTGCTGAAACAAACTCAGGGTGAAGTATATATAAAAGGTATCAGCCTGAGCAAAAACCCTGTGGAGGCAAAAAAGAATATCGGATTTCTTCCGCAGAACCCACCGTTGCAAACTGATCTCACCGTGGAGGAATATCTCACCCACTGTGCCAATATCAGATTAATGCATCCGAAAGATATTAAACCTGCTATTGAAGAAGTGATGTCTAAGGTGGGTATCACCCATTTCAGAAAGCGTTTGATCAAGAACCTTTCCGGAGGTTATCAGCAACGCGTCGGAATTGCGCAGGCCATCATTCACAAACCCAATTTTGTAGTTCTGGATGAACCTACAAACGGACTCGATCCGAATCAGATTCTCGAAGTAAGAAGTCTGATTAAAGAAATTGCAGAAGAAAGAACCGTTATTCTTTCCACCCACATCCTGCAGGAAGTTCAGGCCCTTTGCGATAATATCTGGATGATTAATGAAGGAAATGTGGTGTTCTCAGGAACCCTGGAAGAATTCGATAATTATATCATGCCTAACACACTGGTGCTGTCGCTAATTTCTGCTCCACCGGCAGATGAAATCAAAGCTGTGCCCGGCGTAATAGCTGTGGAAGAATTAGGGGGAACCCGTTACCGCGTGCAGTTTTCAGACGTTCAGGAAGTAACTGAACGCCTTGTTGAAACCAGCGTAGCGCGCAACTGGAGACTGGTTGAAATTTCGCTGGAGAAAAACTCGCTCGACACCATTTTTGCTGAACTGTCAAAGAAAAAAGGCACAAAAAATTAAGGGATGAAGACAATATTCAAAATAGCTAAAACAGAATTACAAAAACTATTTTATTCGCCGGTGGCCTGGCTGATACTTGTCATCTTCGCATTTCAGGTAGCCATGGTTTTTAACGGTCTGTACGACGGCATGGTTCGCCGTGAGTCGCTCGGCTGGCGTTTGAGTAACGTAACACTCGGCACCTTTGCCGGAATGTTCGGAACCTTCACCAATGTGCAGTCATATCTTTATCTGTACATACCATTGGTAACAATGGGCATCATGAGCCGGGAATTTGGCAGCGGATCCATTAAGTTACTTTACTCCTCTCCGCTTACCAATGCGCAGATTGTACTCGGCAAGTATTTGTCGCTCATGATCTTCGGTCTTGTACTCGTAGGTATTCTCGGAGTATTCGGAGGATATGCTGCATTTACCATTGAAAATGTGGATCTGCCGGTCATTCTTTGCGGTATGCTGGGCTTGTATCTGCTGATTTGTGCGTATGCTGCAATCGGTTTGTTTATGTCCTCACTCACTTCCTATACCGTTGTAGCCGCAATGGGAACGCTGGGTATTTTCGCCTTGCTGAATTATGTAAAAGGAATCGGACAGGAAATCGAATTTGTTCGCGATATCACTTACTGGCTCGCTATTTCCGGACGCGTGAACACATTTATCGCGGGTATGATTACCAGTGAAGACGTGCTCTACTTCCTAACAGTTATCGGACTCTTCGTCGGCTTTACCATTCTGCGTTTGCAGGCAGGCCGGCAGAAAAGCAGCTGGATCGCCAATTTCAGTCGCTATGCAGTGGTATTCATCATCGCTATGCTGGTGGGCTATTTCAGTTCCATGCCGAAATTCATGGGATACCTCGATGTTACCCGAACCAAGCAAAATACATTGACAAAAAGTAGTCAGAAGGTAATCAGTCAGTTGAAAGACGGGCTCACCATCACTACCTACACCAACATGCTAGAACCGAATTATTATTTTGCGTTACCGCAGAATTATAAGAGTGATGTTGATCGTTTCAAACACTATCTGAGATTTAAGCCCGATATTAAACTCAAGTACAAATTCTACTACCACAAAGCAGAAAATGAGCATCTCGACAGGCAGTATCCTAAACTGAACGATGAACAACGTATGGATACTCTGAGAAAGATCAATAACTTCAAGTTCGACATCGTTCCTTATAAAGAGATTGAGCCTGAAGTAGATCTTTCACCCGAGAAATTCCGTTTTGTACGGTTGATTGAATCAGAAGGCGGACAACGTTCTTTCCTCCGGATATTTGATGATCCGCAGCGTTTGCCTTCCGAAGCAGAAATCACAGCTGCTTTCAAACGCCTGACGATGGAATTACCGGTTATCGGATTTTTAACCGGACATGGGGAGCGCTCCAGCACCAATTCGTTCGACCGCGGATATAAAATGTTTGCTCAGGAAAAAACATTCCGCTATGCACTGATTAACCAGGGATTTGATTTTGAAGATATTACTCTCGACAAACCCGTTCCTCAGCATATCAGAATTCTGGTTATTGCTGAAGCGAAGACCTATTTAACCGAACAGGAAACAGCTAATCTGAATGAATACATTGAACGCGGAGGAAACATGCTGATTGCAGGTGAGCCCGGCCGTAATGATTACATGAATAAGATTACAGAACCTTTCGGAGTAAGATTTATGCCAGGTGTACTGGTTCATCCATCTGAGAAGTTCCAGGCACATTTATCC
>DATCKB010000201.1:0-2795 GCA_036562505.1 Parasegetibacter sp.
CGGTATAGTAGTTCCATATTCTAACCGACGATGCATTGTTTTTCAGATTGGAACAAGAGCTACCGGCTCCGATATTACACCACTCACCTATTACAGCATCGCCCAGGTAGCCGTCGTGAGCTTTGTTGGAATATCCCATCAGAATACTGTTCTTGATTTCACCTCCCACAACTGAATACGGACCTACAGTGGTAGCTCCATATATTTTTGTGCCCATTTTTACGACTGCATTATCGCAGAGTGCAAAACTTCCGCGAATGAGAGCTCCTTCCATCACTTCAGCATTCTTTCCGATATAGATAGGGCCGGTTTTAGCATTCAGACTTGCCCCGGTAATTACAGCACCGGGTTCTATGAAGATGTTGTCAGGGTGATAGAGTTTATTGGATTCACCTGCCTGAGCCGACTTACGACCATTGGTAATAAGCTGAAAATCTTTTCTGATTTCCTGATCATTCCATTCAAATAACTGCCAGGGATGCTGAAGTTCCTGAACCTGTCCTTCGAACTCCAGCATTTCCTCCACTTTCACTTTATGTAATCCGAGAATCTGTTTTCTGGTGAAGCGGAACGCAAATCCGGAATGATCTTTTGACGACAGTGCCTGTCCGGGTTTGAGTTGTAAAACAGCATCGGCCAGTTCCCGGGTGGGGATAATATTACTGTGGAGCAGAAGACAATCATCTTCCTCCATTTCCGGATGAATTTTCACGGCACCAGGACCATCCTTATAGGTGTCCTCCCATTTATCGGCAGAGGGAACACCCAGCAGTTTCTCCCATTTTTCGCGAATGGTCAGAATACCCACCCGGATATCAACCATCTGGCGGATATACGTGAACGGGTAGAGGTGCTGATGCCGGCAATATTCCTCAGAAAATATTATCCTTTGCATAAACTGACAGAATTGGATGTATAAAAAAAGTCCCTCCTGGCTGGAGGGACAATATAATCATTATAACCCAATTAAATATAAACAGATTACTGGTTGTTCTTTGCGTAACGCTTTTTGAACTTGTCAATACGTCCCGCTGTATCTACCAGCACGTTTTTACCTGTGTAAAAAGGGTGAGAAGTATTGGAAATTTCAAGTTTGATTAACGGATATTCATTTCCGTCTTCCCATGTAGCTGTCTCTTTTGAACTTGCTGTAGAGCGGCTTAAAAAGCTAACTCCATTACTCATATCTTTGAAGATTACAAATCTGTAATTCTGTGGATGAATACCGTCTTTCATGATTTTCAATATTTTATACCTGGATTTTGCCAGGCGGTTTTATTAACAGGATGCAAAGTTAGAATAAATATCCTGAAATTCCTCAAGTTTTTTCCCGGGTTCAGGGAATTTTCCTCCTGTTACTCCTGATTATCAGGGTTTGTTGCAGTGTTCAGCCACAAATGCGTCGAGTTCTTTTCCTCTCAGGTTTTTAGCCAAGATTTTACCGTTGCCGTCCACAAGAACGGTGTGGGGTACAGCGGTAACATTATAAAGTTGAGCTACTTTGCTTTTCCATCCTCCGAGGTCCGACACGTGCGTCCAGGTTAGTTTATCATCAGCAATGGCTTTCAGCCAGTCTTCCTTCTTACTGTCGAGAGAAACCCCGATGATATCAAATCCCTTTCCTTTGTACTCATTGTAAAGTGCTACCACATTCGGATTTTCCTTGCGGCAGGGTCCGCACCACGAAGCCCAGAAATCGATCAGAACCAGTTTTTTACCTTTTACGAAAGAAGCAAAATCCACTTCATTACCGTCGGGTGCTGTTTCTTTAAAAACGGGTGCTTTAACTCCGATAGCCAGACTGTTTAACATATCCAGACGGCTTTTGAAGTTTTTACCGATGGTGGTTGATTTAACGTAGTCAGGCAAACCTGCATAAATTCTATTCAGTTCATCCGTGTTAAATTCAGCATCAGCGCCGTTGGCGAGAACATATGCGGCTGCAAGATCTTTCCTGGAGCCAATACTTTTGGCCAATTCTTTTCTTTTTGCCGTCGTAGCCTCGAAACTGGTTTTTAACTGATTCACCAGTGAATCGGGCATTTCCTTTCCTTCTTTCTGATATTTCTGATTCATTAAAACCATACCCAGCTGCAGCATAGAAAGTCCGGTTCCGGTTGCCTCATATTGTTTAATCAGTGAATCGGTAGGGTTTCCGGAAATTTTAGCACGGGTGAAAAAAGAATCAATGGTGATATTGCTGACGCCATAATCAAGATATATAGGGAAAGCTTCACCTTTTGTATTCACCAGATCGTATTTACCGGGTTCAGCTTTAACATCAAAGGAAAAGCGATTATTTGTTACCACAGCTGAATCGATAAAGTTTCTTGATTTGGTTTTCGGATCAAGTAACACGGTGAGAAAAACCTTTTCTCCGGCTTTGGGAATTACATTGTATGTGCCGGATATTTTTATTTGCTGCTGTGCATTTGCACTGAACGCAAGAAAAACAGCTACCGCGCCCGAAAACACACTAAATTGAAGAATACGCTTCATTCAAAAAAATTTAAAAATAGAAATTATAAAAAAATACTTCTGCTGGCATTTAGAGTCCTTTCAGAAGACTTTCGAGTTTTGCTTTTGCTTCAGCCTCTTTTTTGTCTGCCAGTTTAATATAACTTGCGGCCTTTTCTTTCTCACCCATTCTTTCGAGAATGAATGCGTAGTTTCTGATATCCTCATGTGAAATCAGATTATCATTCTCGTCAAAAGCTGCAGCGACCAGATATTGTTTCAAAAGCGTCTTATCGGTTGTTTTTGACGCCAGATATTTCGACCATGTACTGATAGCT
>DATCKB010000204.1:0-4216 GCA_036562505.1 Parasegetibacter sp.
ATCGTACTCCCCTGCAAATTCACATCAAGCAGAGGAAATGATTTTGTCAATGCAGAAAAATGGACCGAATGATAATCCAAGACAAAGGGTTTTCGTTATCAATACGAACCGGCAGATATACTTTCAGAAGACATCAGCGGGTTTATGCAAATGTAATAATTGTATTTTGCTTGCTCAGAAGGGAAGATCACCGGGGTCACCCATTGGCGGTATATCGGAGTCTCCGTGATTATCAGGACCATCCTGAGGGTAGCTGTGATTTCCGTGTACGTCAGTTCGTTTGTCCAGCATAATGAGATTATCTCCCACTACTTCGGTAGCAAATTTCTTCTGCCCTTCTTTGTCTTCCCAACTGCGTGTTCTCAGGCGTCCTTCGATATAAACCAGACTTCCTTTGTGGAGGTATTTTTGTGCAAGTTCTGCCAGACCTCTCCAAAGAACCACGGTATGCCATTCTGTTTGAGAAATTAATTTTCCAGCCCTGTCTTTGTAGGTTTCCGTAGTTGCAAGGGGAAATTTTGCCACTGCAATATTTCCTTCTAAAAACTGCACGTCCGGATCCTTACCCAAATTACCGATTAGCATCACTCTGTTAACTCCTCTCATAATGATAAATTTGATATTAATGAATCGTCGTCGGTTTATGCCATTTTAGAGCTGAGTGAATCAGCATTCTAAAGTTAACTTAATTTCCTAAAAAATGAGCGATATTCATCAGGGAGGGATAATTTGTAAATCTATAAAATTATGCCCAAAAAAAATGCAGTCAGAACGAGCAGAATGCCTGATGGAATTGATTGATGATTTTCGGGAATGCCAGATCTTTTATACCTGAGGGTTGACAAGCCTTCCATTCGCTCGACAATAGCGGTGGTTCCGACAATTTTATTCTGATAAACCGGGCATAAATCCGCCGATGTGAGAGTTGTTGCCGGAATGTGTCAGGAAACACTTCTATAACAGCGTTTTGATTTTTCAGAATTAGTGCAAGGTCAGGATGTGTGGTTATTTTTTCCGGTCCTGTTTCGCTTTCTGTTTCTATCAGCCAGTATTCATACAGGTTTTCCCATATATCATTCGCAGGTCTTTTCCGCAGATAAACCTGTCCTTCATATTCGAAGATAAAATAGTTGAACCACCGGTTACGGATTTTCGTTTGTTTTGATTTGACCGGTAACAGGCCGGTCATACTATTCTTATATGCGAAGCAGGATGCAGAAAAAATACATGATTCACATGCGGGCTGTCGCGGTTTGCAAACCATAGCACCAAAGTCCATTATGGCCTGGTTATATTTTCCGGGAGATGCTACCGGAATCAGTTTCTGAGCCAGATCTGAAAATTCTTTCCTGCCTGCAGTTGTATCAGCAGGGGTCTGAATGCCAAAATATCGCGACAAAACGCGAAAAACATTGCCGTCGAGCACAGCAAAGGGCAGGTTAAATGCAAAAGAAGCGATGGCTGCAGCGGTATAAGGACCAACTCCTTTCAGTTTCCTGATTGCATCATAAGTAACCGGGAAACGGCCGTTTAATTCCGTTTGAATGAATCGGGCGGCAGCGATCATATTTTTACAGCGAGTATAATATCCTAACCCCTCCCAGAGCTTGTAGACCATTTGTTCCTCTGCTGTAGCCAGATGTTTTACTGTAGGAAAATTTTCAATAAATCGGAGATAGTACTGAAGACCCTGTTCTACTCTGGTTTGTTGAAGAATGATTTCGCTCAACCATATTTTGTAAGGATCTTTTTCTCCTTTCCAGGGCATGGCACGGTTATTATCAGTTTCATTCCAGCGGAGGAGGTATTCAGCGAAGCTTGTCGTACTCAGGTTCATTCGTTCATTTTCAACGGTTTATAACTGCGAATATTTAACAATCACTTATCGGAAGAAGTAAATATGTATATATTATTTCTAAAAATTTCCATTTCTTCCGAAAATTTTGTTGTACCTTGAAAATCAATTCAATAACAATATAAAGAATCCCCTTTATGAGAAAAGCGGATCTTATCAATCAAATATCTGAAAAAACAGGTATTCCCAAAGTAGATGTACTGGTAACTTTGGAAACGATGTTTAAGGAAGTGAAAGAATCTCTGGCCAGAGGGGAAAACATTTATATCAGAGGTTTCGGAAGCTTTATCACCAAGAAGCGGGCTGCTAAAATAGGCCGGAATATCAAGCGTAATGTAGCGGTAAATATTCCTGAGCATTATATTCCCGCCTTTAAACCTGCAAAAGAATTTGTGCAGGAAGTGAAGAAACTCAAAAAGGAGGAGTAGCTTTGCGCTCAAATTGATCTGGAGTGAAAAAGCAACAACTTCTGTTAGTAGGTGGCGGGTTTCTGTTATTAATTATTTTATTCTTTTTTGTACCGACGACCCCGAAAAAAAGTGCTGGGGTTGACCCGGGACAAATGCATACTCATAGCAATGATTCCGTTGCTATTGATTTCCCTCAGATACTTGCAGCAGCAAAACAATCTCTTCAGCCTCAACAAGTTGAGCATTTGGTTCGGCTTGAGAATTCGGTGGGAAGAGGTGATGTAAACGAGCAGACCCTGCATGCATATCATCAGCTAGCCCGCTACTGGGGCGACTCGCTGAAGGTGTTCCTGCCTTTTGCTTATTATACAGCTCAGGCAGCTAAGTTGGAAAATTCTGAAAAAAATCTCACCTTTGCAGCCAATTTGTATTTGGCGAACCTGCAGGTTCAGAAGAATTCTCAGTTGAAAAACTGGATGGCCAGGGAAGCCAGTGAGTTGTTTGAAAAAGCGTTAATTCTGAATCCGGATAATGATTCGTTGAAAGTCGGCCTGGGAAGTTGCTATATCTTTGGTAACCTTAGCTCAAATCCGATGGAGGGAATCATGCGGATCAGAGAAGTTGCAGAAAGAGACCCGGAAAATACCTATGCACAGTTTATGTTGGGCGTGGGAGGAGTGATTTCGGGTCAATTTGACCGTGCAGCGGAACGATTTATACGCGTTATAAACAAAGAGCCGGAAAATCTGGAAGCTATACTGCGTTTGGCTGAAGTGTATGAATTGACGAATAAAAATGATTCAGCCGTCATCTGGTATAGAAAAAGTCAGGAGCTGATTTCCAATCCGGATTTCAAAATGGCAGTTGAAGAAAGGATTAAATCATTGAAATAATATTATTTAATAAACTGAAAACATATTAGTATGCCTTGTGGTAAAAAGAGAAAACGTCATAAGATAGCAACGCATAAGCGTAAAAAAAGACTAAGAAAAAACAGACATAAGAAAAAGAACAAATAACTTCTGAATTCTTATCAATTTTCTCTCTGTGAGCCGGGAAACACTTCTTCCCGGCTTCCTTGACTTCGCTGATACGGTTGTATTGGTCATAGTTCCGGTGCCCTAAAACCCCCTTAAATTCCTACCTTCCAAAGGTATAAATCCGGAACAACCAGCACAAAAACCAGCAAAATCCTTTAAAATTGATAAAGGTGGAGTTCGTAAACTATAATAATAGTGAACAAGGAGCTGATAATAAATGCAGTACCCCAGGGCGTTGAAATTGCGTTACTGGAAGACAAAAAATTAGTTGAGCTTCATAATGAAAAGAATGACGCCAACTTCGCCGTAGGCGACCTTTACCTGGGGAAGGTTAAGAAACTCATTCCGGGATTAAATGCTGCTTTCGTTGATGTGGGATTTGAAAAGGACGCTTTCCTTCACTATACAGATCTTAGTCCTTATGCCCGCTCAATTCTGAAATTCACCAATCAGGCTATACACGATAACTCACCGAATGGGTTCGATTACAGCAAGTTTGAAGTAGAGCCTGAAATTCTGAAAACCGGAAAAATCAACGAAGTATTAGGCGGAAAGCCGAATATTCTGGTACAGATTTTAAAGGAACCAATTGCTGCAAAAGGCCCCAGACTGAGTTGCGAAATCTCACTGCCTGGCCGCTTTGTAGTACTAACTCCTTTTAACGATATCATTGCGGTTTCCCGGAAAATTCATTCAGCTGACGAAAGAAAAAGACTTCAACGCATCGTTGAATCTATAAAAACGAAAAACTTTGGTGTTATAGTCAGAACAGCGGCTGAAGGAAAAAACACGGCTGAATTACATGAAGATCTCAGTCAGTTAATTGAGACCTGGAAAACTATCCAAAGAAATCTAAAGGGCGCTGTAGCACCAACTAAAATCCTTAGTGAACAAACAAAAACTACCAGCAT
>DATCKB010000210.1:0-3435 GCA_036562505.1 Parasegetibacter sp.
TCCATCTAAATCAATATTCAAAATCGGGTTATTCCCTGCAAATTGATAAGGGGTATAATGAGGGAAATTCTTCGTCAGCGGATCCACACTTAAAAACCTTCCCAGTCTTGGATCATAGATTCGCATTCCATAATCCTGCTGATTTCCGGTTCCTTTTACTTCGTTGTCATTTTCTTTTCCATTAAACCCATAACGGTACAACCCCGCTGTTCCATACATCCCCCTACCCGTCACCTGATTGCCTGTGCCGGCGTAGGTTTCGTCAGCGATATAGGCCGTGAACTCATCGGTTTCGCCGCTTTCAAATTCGCCGTTGATTTCAATCGTGTTGCTGGCGACATATTCATTCGGTTCTACACCTGTCCTGCTGGATAACACCAGATCAACCGGTACTTCATAGCCATTTACTTCTGTAGTGCCGGTCACCTCTCCACCCGGAATGTTTAGCCCCATTCCTACCTGGCGGCCTGGCATCAACATCCCGAAGGGATAATAATCACTGGCACTTACCACTTCTGCCTGGAAGTAATCTATAGTTCCGGAACTACCGCCTATGCCTATTTTTTTATCCGACACAGTAGCCAACACATTGCCCAAATGGTTGCTTAATTCAAAGAACTTCTTGCCTCTCTCAAAGGTACCATCCTGCACCGTTCCCAGCAAATTGATGCTAGTACCAACTGGCACAGGCTGATCCATATTGATCTTCCGGTTCCAGATACCGATCCGGGAACTTCCATACAAATGTTGCTCCCGCAACCAAAGCGTATCAGTGCTCAGGTTCGAACCGGTGTATTCATATACAGCCATTACATTGCCAGACGCATCCCGGGAATACCAGGTATACTCGTCTGGTTTGCCCTCGTACTGCACTCGCTTGCCAATCCGGTTGCCTGCCGCGTCATAGGCATATGAAATCTTCGACACATCTACTGCATTCACAGCAGCTTTCTCGATTTCCAGGATCTTGCCATAAACACTCCAGCGTATATTGGTGATGTTTTCCGTTTTATCCTGAATCAGGTTGCCTATTGCATCGTACACATAGTTGCTATCAGCTGCATTGGCCAGTCGGTTCACCTGGTTATCCAGGTCAACGGAATAATTGGTAGAACCCACACCATCCGCCACCACGCGCAGGCGGTTGTTGCGCTTGATTCCATTCGCATCTACAAAATAATGATAAGTCAAGCTGTCCATTTGGAGCGCACCCCCATCTACTGTCGTACCATTGCGGAGGTAGCCCAGGATATTACCATTGCCATCGTAGCGAATCCGTTCTTTGTAATCTTCTGTGGCAGTCAGACCATTCCAGTTATTGGCACCGGTATTAAAGCCGCGATAGGTATCCATCCGCGTCAGACGGTTCAACTGGTCGTATTTGTAATTGTAGAGCCAAAGGAAAAGGCAAATCCGGCGGTGCAAGCGTCATCACCTATCTGCTTGTCGCCAACCGCGACGTCTTCCTACTCCCCATTTACGACAAGTCAAAACAAGGCGATATCTCCAACAAAGAGCTATAAAAACTGCTCGCAGAATTGGAATGAGGAAAGCACACAATAAGCATACTACTTATCGCAAGCAAATTGCAAATGCAATACAGAGTCAGCGATATTCCCGCATTATATTGGAAAGCTCAATTGACCATGCTCCATTTAAATAATTAACATACGCCATCTGTTTCCCCCTTTTTGGATAAAAACTTACACATTCTTTTGCCCTTTTTAGGACAAATGACACCTTCGGCATTTTTTCATACATAGAATAATCAATAGTGATGAACTGTGGACTTACGCCTAATAACCTATCCGTAACAATGTGATTTACCTGAATTAAAATATCACCTACAAAAACATAAACACTGTCATTGAAATCCTGCTCGAAGGCTATTTTTAACTGTGCTCGAAGAGAATCTTGAATTAAAACATCTCCTTCGTATACAACATCTTTCAAAACAGTGACATCAAATGTATCTTTGCACGGTCTTAGAACACTCTGACTACTAGCGCATCCTAAATTCATAAAATATAACATAATCAGAATACTGTACTTCATAGATCAATTCTCTTTACTTTTCAAATCAGCATCAATCTGCTCTGACACTATTTTCGCCTGATCTGGACTTGCTTTTCCTCTTTTAAATTTATCGGGCTCATACTCTTTAACCTGTTTCCCATTTACTACTTTAAAATTATAAAGCATTATATTCTGAACAACTTCCCTTAAAGACGCATTAGCCCCTAATTTATACGATGTTAGCCTTCTTCTTCCATCTACCGTTTCGAAAACACCAGGTTCTAAATCTACATCCTCTGCAGCATTGTCAGGACTATCAGGATGGGTTACATTACCCGTGTGAAGTAATTCATGAACAATATCTTGTGCAATATATTTGGCAGGTCTTGGAATAGCATTAAGGGGATCTTTTTCCCACTCCCCTGCAGCAATACCAAATGCATTCACCTGAGTATTAGGCCCTGGCGACGAACCTTTTAAAGGACCTTTTTGATAATCATCAAGAATAACTTCAAACCCATTTGAGCTTATATCATTAACAATTGAAACATCAATAGAAGAAGAATACGTTGTCTTTCCATCCTTACTCACCCTGCCTTCAAATGCATTACTAAACTGGCCCTGAATTTCCAACTTGAGATTTTCTATATCCTTGAATACTTTTGAATCATTAACGACCGTAAGTTTAACTTGGAAATGAATGTTTGTAACGCCAGTCTGCGGATTATATGTTTCTATTTTTTTCCATTCCAAGCCATCTAAATCAATTCCATCAATCGGGCGATTAGAGGCAAATTGGTAAGGTGTTAGCATCGGAAATGATTTCGTAAGAGGGTCCACACTTAAAAACCGTCCGAGTCGAGGATTATAAATCCTAAACCCATAGTCATATTGGTTACCAGAACCAGATACATCATTATCCATCTCCTTCCCATTAAATCCATAACGATACAACCCTGCTGTCCCATACATCCCTCTACCCGTCACCTGGTTGCCTGTGCCGGCGTAGGTTTCATCAGCGATATAGGCCGTGAACTCATCGGTTTCGCCGCTTTCAAATTCGTCGATGATTTCAATGCTGTTGGAAGCCACATATTCCACAGGTTGAAGGCCGCCTCTACTGGAGAGCACCAGATCAACCGGCACGGTATAGCCGTTGACTTCGGTGGTACCGGTTACTTCTCCACCCGGAATATTAAGCCCCATGCCTACCTGGCGACCCGGCATCAGCATACCGAACGGATAATAGTCGCTGGCACTGATCACCGCTGCCTGGAAATAGTCCAACACCCCATCGGCGTTGGTATCTATGCCGGCTTTTTTGTCGGACACCGTAGCCAGCACATTGCCCAAATGATTGCTTAACTCAAAGAACTTCTGTCCTCTTTCAAAGATAAGATCCTGACTGGTTCCCAGCAA
>DATCKB010000212.1:0-1870 GCA_036562505.1 Parasegetibacter sp.
TGAGATGCCTTGAATTCATCATCAGACAGCACAGGGGTAAAAATCACCATCAATTCATAATTGTTCATTACATCCCTGTTTTTGAATTAAAAAATATTAATTGGGGTGCAAAGGTAATGATTTACCCGTAATTCCAGCCGAAAACTTTAGAAAAAATGCAGCCCGGAACCCCCTGCTTATACCCATTCTTACCTTGATTGCCATCAGAGTTATTTTGGCTTTATCCCCGTTTCGCTGTCAGATGGTTAGTGAAAATATGGCAGTCTCCGTGCAGATGGCACCTTGTTTGTCCGACTCCAGCAAAATTAACTCGATATGCAGAAAGGAGCCATTCGCGTTCAAACAGAGAATATTTTTCCCATTATTAAGAAATTTCTTTACAGCGACCACGAAATCTTCATTCGCGAACTCGTAAGTAACGCCGTCGATGCTACCCAGAAGCTCAAAACCCTTTCCTCCATCGGAGAAGCCAAAGGAGAATTGGGAGAACTTCGCATTGATGTTTCCCTCAACAAAGACAAGAAAACCCTCACCATCTCTGATCGCGGCGTGGGAATGACCGCAGAAGAAGTAGACAAATACATCAACCAGGTGGCATTCAGCGGTGCAGAAGAATTCCTGAACAAATATAAAGGACAGAATGAGGCAAATATTATCGGGCATTTCGGCCTGGGATTCTACTCTTCATTTATGGTGAGCAGTAAAGTAGAAATCGTTACAAAGAGCTTCCGCGAAAATAGTCAGGCTGTGAAATGGGAATGCGACGGCAGCCCCGAATACAGTCTGACTGAAACCGAAAAGGAAAACCGGGGTACAGATATCATTCTTCATATCAATGAGGAAAGTGAGGAATTCCTCGACTCATTCCGCATAGAATCTATCCTGAAGAAGTTCTGTAAATTTCTTCCGGTACCCATCTATTTTGAAGAAAAACAAATCAATAATACTCATCCTGCATGGGTAAAGAAACCGTCTGAACTAACTTCGACCGACTATCAGAATTTCTATAAAGAACTTTATCCTTTCAGTGAGCCTCCTCTGTTCTGGATTCATCTGAACGTAGATTATCCTTTCAACCTTACCGGAATTCTTTACTTTCCCAAAATCAAACAATCGTACGAAATTCAGAAAGATAAAATCCAGCTTTACTCAAATCAGGTTTTTGTAACCGATGAAGTAAAAGATATCGTTCCTGAGTTTCTGATGTTACTACACGGAGTAATTGATTCACCCGATATCCCTCTCAATGTAAGCCGTTCATATCTGCAGGGTGATCCTAATGTAAAAAAGATTAACAGCCATATCACCAAAAAAGTAGCTGATAAACTGGAGGAAATTTTCAGGAAGGATAGAAAAGAATTTGAGGAGAAATGGGAAAGCCTTGGTCTCTTTGTGAAATATGGAATGATGACCGATGATAAGTTCCAGGAACGCGCGACCGGATTCCATATTATGGAAGCAGTAGGGGAAGAGAAGTATTATACCATTGAAGAATACAGGAGCGCAACCGAAGCTATTCAGAAAAATAAAGACGGAAAACTGGTAGTGATCTACAGCACTGACCCGGTACAGCAAAACAGTTATATTCAGGCTGCTTCCAAAAAAGGATACAAGATTGTAAAAATGGAAACCCTTGTGGATGCTGCATTTATTAATACTATGGAAATGAAATGGACAGATGTTCATTTCGTAAGGGTGGATGCCGACATTGCCGATAACCTGATTGATAAAGCAGAAAATACAGCCAGCGTTCTGACCGCAGAACAGGAGAACGAGCTGAAAGAACTTTTTAAACTGGATGTACCCGGATTAAATGTTCAACTTGAAGTAAAAGGTCTGAGTGCTGATGCCGACCCGGTTATCGCTACCC
>DATCKB010000268.1:0-2770 GCA_036562505.1 Parasegetibacter sp.
TGAACTGATGTTTAACGAAGATACGTAGCATCAGCTCGTAGTCGGCCGCACTTCTCAGGGAAAGATTGAAATTTCCCACCTGGTCATACACTCTTCTTCTCACGAAAAAGGTTGGGTGAGGCGGCATCCATCCGTAGAAGAACGAATTTGGCCGGTGATTTCCGCTCTTCCAGGTACGAACAACCTGATTCAGGTTATCTGCTTTTACATATTGCAGGTCGGCATAACAGGCGTCTATTGATTCATCTTTAAATATATCAGCAATCTGTTGCAGTACATGTTCATCAGCGTAGATATCGTCTGAGTTCAGGATACCGATTATTTCGCCGGTTGCAAGGAGGATACCCTTGTTCATGGCATCGTATATGCCTTTATCTTTTTCACTTACCACCCGGGCGACGTGCGGATACTCGCCTACGATTTTCAGAGTTTCGTCGGCAGACTCACCGTCAACGATGATATGTTCCACGTTAGGATAACTCTGTTTTTTCACCGATTCCAGGGTATCCCTGACCGTTGCCGCTGAGTTATAGGTTGCCGTTATGATGGAGATGAGGGTCATTCCTGATCGCGGGTTATTACACAGTTTTCAAGAACCAGCATATCCATATTAGTACGAAGGAAGCATTCCAGAGCATGTTCCGGAGAATTTACAATAGGTTCATTCTCATTAAATGAGGTATTCAGCAAAATCGGAACTCCGGATTTTCTCCTGAATGCATCAATTAGGTTATAATATCTCGGAGAGACTTCCTTGTCAACGGTTTGCAGGCGACCGGTTCCATCGGCGTGGGTTACAGCAGGGATCACCGCATGTTTTTCCTTGCGGATGGGGAAAACTTTCTCCATGAACGGTACATTATCATTCACTTCGAAGTATTCGTCAACATATTCTTTAAGAATCGAAGGAGCGAATGGTCTGAAACTTTCTCTGCGTTTAATCTTTGCATTTAATAAATCCTTAGCATCCTGACGGCGTGGATCCGCGAGAATTGAACGCGCGCCCAGGGCACGAGGACCGAATTCAGCACGGCCGTTGAACCATCCGATCACACCGGCGTTGATGAGTCTGTCTGACACCACTTCGTAAAGTTGCTCGTCGTCGTAACGAGTGTAGGTAATATTCCGGGATTTCAGATAGGCTTCAATTTCTTCGTTGGTAAAGCGGCTGCCCGTGTAAGCCGACCAGATGGGAGGCTGACGTTCTTTGTTTAAGATATGATTATAAACATATAGCGCTGCCCCCATCGAAATTCCCGCATCGTGACCCGCAGAGGGAATATACACTTCCTTAAATGAGGTATTTCGGGTAATCTTTCCGTTAGCCACGGAGTTCTGGGCTACTCCTCCCGCAACGCAAAGGCGCGTAAGCCCGGTTCTTTTATGCAGTCCCTCCATGATATGATAAATCAGTTCCTCGGTAACTCTTTGAACAGATGCTGCCAGGTCTTTATGCCGTTGGGTCAGTTCTTCTTCTTTTTTTCTGACCGGGCCAAATTCCTGTTCCATCAGTGAAGAGTAAAGTGGCGCAACTACAGGAATATGATCATCTCCGTATGAAATAATGCCTTTTGTAGCTGGTGTGAAATATTTAAGGTTTAATTCAAACAGGCCGTCTGATTTAAACTTCAGTACTTTTTTCAGATCTTCTGTGTATTTGGGTTCTCCATAAGGAGCCAGTCCCATTACTTTATATTCATCCCCGTAATGAGGAAATCCGAGAAGCTGTGTGAATGCTGTATAGAACAAACCTACAGAGTGGGGGAAGTCAACTGAATCGATGACTTGTATTTCTGTGCCTTTTCCAACCCCTATCATGGTTGTGGAGAAGTCGCCCGAGCCGTCGATTGAAAGCAGTGCAGCTTCTTCGAAAGGTGATGCGAAGAATGCAGAAGCAAGGTGACTTCTGTGGTGTTCGATATTGTGGATTCTTTTTTTGATTTGCAATTCGGTGAGTGTATGTCCGGGAATTTTTACAAACTCCTCTGCCAGGGAAGCCACTTTTTTCGAGTTGAGCAATCTATCACGAACAACGCGCAGGCTTCCGGTGGGGTGCTGGAGGAGAAATTTCACTTTCTTATTCATTTTGGCATAGGGGTCTCTTCCTATGGCAATATGATCTACTTCATTGAGCGTAATACCGGCTTCTTTCAGACAAAATTCAATAGCCATAGACGGAAATCCAGCCCAGTGTTTCACTCTTCTGAAACGTTCTTCTTCCGTGGCGGCAATCATTTTTCCATCCTTAAAAATAGCGGCAGATGAATCCGCATGGTAAGCATTAAGTCCGAGAATGTACATTAGATAATGGAATAATAGGTTGTAAAATATATGTTTACTAAATGAATTTATTAAGCTAACATTTCCCGATAAATCTCCAGCATTGCAGTTGCGTTTTTCTTACTGTCAAAGTTTTCCTTAGCCAGTTCAAGAGCCCCTGTACCAAGTGTCGTTTTTAAATCTTCCTGAAGATAAAAACGCTTTATAGCCTCAACAATTGCACCGACATCACCTGGCGTAACCTGCAATCCTGTAACTCCGGGAATGAATGTGTCAGGTTTCGGATCCGTTACAGCCAAGATAGATGGTTTACCAAACCATGCTCCCTCAAAAACCGGTCGTCCGGGAGCATTGTAGTAAGAAGGAAAGCACACGACGTCGATAAAACTATAAAAAGAATGAATATCTGAAGAAAAGCCAAGCAAATGAATATTATCTTTAAGTCCATAACTGCTTATCAAGCCTGCAGCAGGATCTTCATGAACACTCC
>DATCKB010000276.1:0-2850 GCA_036562505.1 Parasegetibacter sp.
GTCGGAAGCGGAGAGTTGCAGGTGTTTCCGTGCTTCTTCCTTCGAAACCCGCGCACCGAAATTATCATAAAGCGGGTGGGGAATAAGTAATGCAGGTTTTTCCTTTTCGAAGTTCCGAAGGTCACGCATCACTTTTTCACTCATGGTAATAAAGGCATCACAACTCTTCAGAAAATATCTGGTGAAGGGTTTGTCGCCCGGGCGTTTTTCATGCGGAACAACATTATCAGCTATACAAACAATTCGGGTGTGTCTGTTTTTTCTAATCCGGCGCAGAATAGTTCCCAGTGAGGGTCCCATAAACGGCAGCCAGAACCTGACGATGACAATATCCGGTTTCAGGTTTTTAATTTCATTTCCCACTTTCAGCCAGTTGACAGGATTCACTGAATTAATCTTAGTATGAATTTCCAGTGCATCGGGTGGGGGATCCGTAGAGTATTGCGATTTTCCGGGAAAGAGAATGGAAGGATATTGCAACGAAAAGGAATAAATCGTGCAGTCGTGCCCGTTAGCAATAAACTCCTTTGCCAGCCGGTGATTAAAAGTAGCTATACCTCCGCGCAGGGGGTAGGCCGGTCCAACAATAACTACTTTTTTTTTATTGTTCATGGCTGGAGCGAAGATCAGTTTTTGTTGATCTTTAATCGTTTTTCAACGAGATAGGCATTGCGGTCGGGAGCATTTCTGGCAATCAGTTCTGCCAGAAATCCTGTCACAAAAAGTTGTGTTCCTATAATCATTGCAGCAATTGCCAGATAGAATGAAGGGCGGTTTGTGAGGGCAAATTCAGTCACCACCAGTTTGGCAATAACCAGATAAACGCTCATGCCAAATCCGATTAAAAAGAACAATGTTCCCAGCGCACCGAAGAAGTGCATCGGTTTCTTTCCAAACTTCCCAACAAACATGATAGAAGCCAGGTCGAGAAAGCCGTTGATAAATCTTTCCCAGCCGAATTTGGTGGTTCCGTATTTACGTTTACGGTGCACTACTACTTTCTCACCCACTTTTCTGAAGCCGGCCCATTTGGCAATTACAGGAATATAGCGGTGCATTTCACCATACACTTCAATACTTTTCACTACCCGCTTTTTATACGCTTTAAGACCACAGTTAAAATCGTTGAGTTTTATTCCGGAAGCCCAGCGCGTAGCTGCATTGAAAAGTTTGGTAGGAATCGTTTTGGTGATAGGATCATAGCGTTTTTTCTTCCATCCGCTGACGAGGTCGTACCCGTCTTCCAGAATCATTCTGCGCAGTTCAGGAATTTCATCCGGACTATCCTGCAGGTCAGCATCCATAGTTATAACCACTTCGCCTTCTGCAGCCCTGAAACCTTCGTTCAGTGCAGCAGATTTTCCGTAGTTACGCTGAAACTTTATGCCCTTAACCTCACTGCGTTCAGCCGCGAGTTTTTCAATCACCTTCCAGGAGTCATCTTTACTGCCATCGTCCACCAGAATGACCTCATATGATAATCCCTCATCGGTGCATACCTTATGAATCCATTCACAGAGTTCAGGAAGCGATTCTTCTTCGTTGAAAAGGGGAACAACAACAGAAATATCCATCGAGGAAATAAGTTATTAATTAAAACGGATGAGCCGGTTGAGGATTTTTCTTAGCCACACCAGCACCTATGAGTGAAGCCACCAATCCTAATAATATATACCCCAGAAGGGTACCACCAATCATCATCACTGTATAGTATTGGCTGACCATGTTCAGACTCATATCTATCTGATCATCAGATAAACCAGGTTGTTTATATAACTCTTCGCGGGCCTGATCAATAGCCATATCCTTGATCTCAGGGAAAACAGCATTCATTAACAACAGAAATACTACCATCAGGCAGGCAACTACTGTGCTGGTTTTAAAACCGTGGGCGAATACATTTCCGAAGGTGATATTGCCTTCTTTCTGGTTAGCGAAATTGGCGCAAGACCAGACAATACCTCCCATGAATATAGCAAAGCTGCTCCATTGTGCCCAGGAAGCCGTATTATTTCCTGTTAAATATATGATTACACTGAATACCATTAAAATCAGTGCTATCACTAATCCTTTGGTGATATGACTGGTGATTTTGTTTTCCATGAGAGCCTTATTTAAAGTTGAATTATAGGTTAACTATTCAAATATACCTGCTTACCGTTGATTATCCCAATTGCTGCACCTATAAAATTTGAATCGAGGAAGGGGTTGTTCACCGACTTAGAGCGGTTTCGGGATTTTGTGAAGGTAAATTCAGCTTCAGGGTTGAACAGGGTTAACTGTGCCGGTTGATCCTTCTGAACGGTTACCGGAGCGAATCCGAATATTTCTCTCGGCTTTTTACTTAACAGATTAACGATAGTTTCTTCTTTTATACCCGGAAGCGCTTTTTTGAGCAGTGAATAAGTTATTTGCAGAATATTCATTCCGTTTTCTGCATATTCAAACTCCACAGTTTTATGATCAATATCCTGTGGAAGATGATGTGAGCAGATGGCATCAATCAGGCCGGATTTCACGCCTTCAGCAAGTGCATCACGGTCTTCTTTTCCTCTGAGGGGAGGATTAACTTTCAGATTGGTATCGTATGATTTCAGGTCGTCTTCGGTAAACAGCAGGTGGTAGGGGGTAACGGAGCAGGTCACCTGAATTCCTTTTTCTTTTGCGTTTTTGATCAGTTCAAGAGACCGGGCAGAGCTGATTCCTGTGAAATGCAGTTTCGACTGAGTGTAGTCTGCCAGTTTAATATCTCGTTCTACCATCAGCTCCTCAGCCAGCGCGGGTTTTCCGGGCAAACCGAGTTGGGTGGAGATAATGCCTTCATGCATCAGACCGTTTGATCCTACCGAG
>DATCKB010000278.1:0-2256 GCA_036562505.1 Parasegetibacter sp.
AAAACCTGGTGACCTATACCCGGCCTGTCAACGTTTCAGGGGCCAGGAACTACAATATTTCGTCACAGATTACCTATCCCATCATTAAGACCAAACTCATATTAAAGGTCGGTACAGGAATTCAACAAGGGTATTCTCTCACACCGATTAACGGAGTCAACAATGCTACCCGTACCCGGTCGTTTCCCACGGGTGGGGGGATTGACCTCACGCCAGGACCGGCCTTTTCGCTGTTTACCAATGTCCGATGGAACAGTTCCCGGACAAAATATTCGATCAATACCTCCCAGAATCAGCGGATCAATAATTTGAACGTCGATGCCGAATCGAATATAAGACTGATGGAAAACTTCTTACTGAACGCCACGTTCCGGTATATGCAGTTTGTCAATGACCGCCAGGGAATAGATCTCAAACAGCCCATCCTCAATATGGCGCTGTACAAAATCATGCTCAAAAATAACAAGGGAGAAGTGCGGCTGACAGCTTTTGATATCTTCAACCGGAATCAGGGAATCCGGGTTTATACCTCTCAGAATTTTACCTCACGTGAACAGATAACCACCCTGGGACGCTATTTTATGCTCAGCCTCACCTACAATATGAGAGGTATTTCGTCCAAGCCGAAAAATAATCAGATGATGATCATTTATTAATTTACCATCACGACAAGTCTGACCATTATGTGGGCCAAATTCAGAAACAACAGCATTTTAATATCGATCTTTTTATTGTCGGTGTCTTTCCTTACACAGGTAACAGCGCAACCCGTTGAAGGTGTCATCATTTATGAAGACACCCGTTACTGGACACGGATCTACTCCCGCCTCGATTATCTGACTCAGGAGGAAAAGGACCGGTTGAAACTGGTATGGGGGGCTAACGATAGCTACAAACAGGAAATGAAGATTACCTTTAATCCGTCCAGAAGCATTTATACCTACCTCAACGATCAGGGCAGGAGCGACGATGGCCGCTATACCTGGAAACTACCCACCTATGTCGCAACCCGTGATTTCGAGAAGGGAAAGCAGCAGGACTGGCTCGTTATGCTGGGAAGAAACTATATGGTCGACGATAGCCTGCAGGCGCCCCGGTGGAAGGTGATGAACAAGATCAAGGATATTAAGGGGTATGTCTGTATGATGGCCGTAACGGAAGATACGGTCCGTAACCAGAAAATTACCGCCTGGTTTGCCGATGGTATACCGGCATCGGTAGGGCCGGGTGATTATTTCGGACTGCCGGGAGCTATCCTGGAGCTGGAAGTGAATGATGGTGATATCGTGGTTACGGCGAAGGAAATACAGCTCCGCCCCCTGGCTCCGGCCGAGATACAGATACCCAAACAGAAAAAGGCAAAGACCGTCTCCGTGGCCGAGAGAAACCGGCTGATCTGGACCCACCTCAGGGACAATATCAAGGCTGGAAGGTATCCGTATGCCGCTGTACCGTTCCTTTGAAATGTACAAAAACTGATGCCATTTTGTAGAACAACCTGCGTTATAGGCCGGGAAGGGGCCTTTAACGGCATCAACCTGTGAATTATTGTTAATATTTCTGAATAATTACTGAATGTAACCATCTTGTTTGTTACATTTGTAGCGTATATTTGCAAGGTATTCGAAATCTCTTTGAGCAATCAGGTGGTTCCGATGTTGCTTACATTTAAAATAAATAGTTTTAACCTCTTTGTAATATTATAAGCTTTAATCTTAGGAAAATTTATGCGTAGTATTTTAGTAGCACTTCTTGCTGTGTTCATCATGGGTTCTTGCGTTAGCAAGAAAAAAGCGCTTTCATTGGAAAATGAGAAAAGCGAACTTCAAGCTGCACTTGATAAGGCCAGAACGGCGTTAAGTGACTGCGATACGAGAGCTACAGGTTTGTCTAACGATTTGAAAAAGAAGTCAGACGAACTTGAGGCGAGAAATCGTCGTGTAAAGGAACTTGAAGATCAGATCGAATTCCTGAAGCAACAAAACATGCAAGTTTTGGATCGTTTCTCTGACCTCTCGATCATCACCAAGCAAGGAGCTGAGAGCATTAAGAAATCGATGGAAACTTTAAGTCAGCAAGGGAAATATATCCAAGACCTGAACAGAAGCATCCAACAAAAAGATTCTCTGAACCTTGTATTGGTTAACAACTTGAAGCGTTCTTTGGCAGGCGTACCTGATGATGACGTACAAATTGAAGTTAAAAAAGGAGTTGTTTATGTGTCATTGTCTGATAAGATGTTGTTCCGTTCAGGAA
>DATCKB010000280.1:0-2538 GCA_036562505.1 Parasegetibacter sp.
CCGCTTACCAGTTCAATCGAGGACTACGATATGTTTTAATTTTTTTATTCACTAAAGCAACCAAACATGGAACAGAAATTAATGATCCGGCAGTATTGCCAACAGTTTAAATTATCGTGATGAGTTTTGCATTGAAGTGAAGCGGCAGCGAGCTCTGCTGAGAAGCAGCTTGCCAGTAATTAATTCACCCGGCGAAATATCGGAATCAATCGTGCCAATGATTTCGGCACCGTATCGGGCAAAGAATATTTCACTTCCCTCGTCTAAAATTGACTGTTCAGGGTGTAGCAAAAGATAAATATCCAGCTGCTTCAGTTGGTAGTTTTCCTCTATCCTTTCTCGGTAGTGGGAATTTTAGATTCTTTCGTTATTTGTTTTTAGCTATCCATTCGTCGATGAATCGGGATATCTTTTCAGCAGACGCTTTGTCTTCACCTACCACTCTGTAAAGGATGGTGCCTTCGGGGTCAACGAGTATTTTGGTAGGAAATCCCGCTACGTTGAGTCGGGCTACAAAATCAAATTCCTGATTGCCATTCAAGATATGTATCCAGTTTAACTGGCTTCTTTCAATTTCTTTTCTCCAGGCGTTCTCGGAATCTTTGGCAATACCTACAATCTCGAGATGGGCAGGATATTTGGCTTTAAGTGCTTTTAAGCCCGGCATCCCTGCCATGCAGGGACCACACCAGCTTCCCCAGAAATCGATCAGGTAAAATTTGCCTTTCAGGGAAGCTGTAGAAAAAGTCTTGCCGTCAGGTGTGTTGGGTGAGGAAATGGTAAATATCTTTTTTCCTTCTGCATACTCGGCAGCTTTTACTCTGGCATCAAGCACCTGATAAAAATTGGTGGGATGATATTTCCGGTCTACTTTCGTTAGCCATCCGGCAACCTCATTCAGTTCCACCTGCCTTCTCATCAGCATATCGTTGGTGAACCACATACCCATTAGCGACGAAATATTTGCCCGCACGCTAGATCGAAGCACAGCCATCGCACTATCATCGATTTTGGCCTTGAGCGCAGTGAGTTGAGTTTTTTCTTCCTCCGTGATAGTAGAATCTGTATTTAGCTTCACCATGATATTGACTGATCGGTTCAGCAAAGGGAAATACTTCCTGGTAAGTGAAGCCAGCAATTCATTTTCCTTATCTCCAGAAGGATAGACTTCTGCGAAATCGCTGAGTTTTCCGTTTAGCTGCACTTTCGATCCCGGCTGTACAACAAACCAGATTTGTTGGCTTTTTACGGGGTAGTAACCATTTTTTGCATACTTATACATTCTTTTGTCAGACAAGTGTGCCCTGATCATCAGAGGAATACTTGTGGTATCCGTAAAGTTGATCTGACCGTTTACTGCTCTGATGGTTTTATTTCTTGTAGCTGAAGTGCCGTCCCAGATAGTGAGTGATATGACGGAATCTGTCATATTCTCTATATTCGACCGAACACTGTAAGTTGGCGTCTGGGCAACACCGGTCATGCTCTTGAGGCCGAAAAAAAATAGTCCTATCCAGGTTTTAGCTATCATTATTTGTCTTTTACAGAAAGAATTTATGCACCGTTTCATCAGTCATCTGTTTCATCAGGTAAAATGTACAGTGTGTATACTTGAATGATACACACTGTACGAAGTTAACAATAAATCAGGTATTACAGTTGCACTTTAACGCTGTTACAGTTGCACCTTAATGTGAAAATAAGCAGTTGGTGAGGCCCTGTTGTAAGCTGGCGAATAGATTTGGATATTCTTCACATAAATAATGGCAATTTTATCCTCGCGGGTTTTAAAGGCATAAGAATGACCGCTATACAATCTTACCATCGATTTTCCGTCCCGGTTAAAATCAATGCCGTCAAAATCGCTGCTCTTCAAATTAATAAAATCGATTGCACCCAGGTCTACGTAGCTGACTTTATTCATTTGCGCAGCAGGGTAGGCGGGCAGGTAGTTGTTTAGTATTCTGAGTGAGTCGCCGATCCACTCTGTGTCGGGTGAAACCAGATACATGGTTCTTTTTTCAAAGTCGGTGATGTCGGTATAAATATGCGCATATACATTAGGAATAGATGCTGTGGTTAACGCTGCTGCCGGAGTACGTGCGAATCCTGTAATGCTGGTGGGCACACTTCTGTCTACCGGTGGGTTAACCGTTTCGTCTCTCACGGTCGTGAAATTGGTTTGAAAACCTAAAAAGCAGGGGGCGGTAGTAGCATATCCGCGCTGTCCCGAAGTGACCTGTCCGTTATAACCAATCATTACAGTATTATACACCAGGAAGTCGACCGAGGAACATTTTCCGCTTACTACTTTAACTTCTCCTTTACCTGTGGTGATTTCAAATTCGATATTGAATTCATCGTTTTGAAAGGTTTTAGGAAAGTTGACCCGGTATTCGAATATGACGGTTGTCAGTTTTCTGCTGAGACGACCATTTTCATCAACCGTAACGGGCTGGGCAGGATCGATCATCTTACACAATACAGGGTTATTGGGGAAGTCATGGCTCTTGCTGATGACCCGGAATCCGGCAATAC
>DATCKB010000300.1:0-2262 GCA_036562505.1 Parasegetibacter sp.
GAAAAATATATTCCTGCGAGTAATTGATCTTCAAAAGGTTGATGTTTAACCGACTGACCTAACCGAAAATAACCATAACAAAGCCGGCTGATCCATTTCCTGTCCCGCGAGCCCATTTTTTTATTTGCACGGAATTGCTCTTTCAAAAAAAGATGAAAAGGTTGATCACCCTTATATTGGCTGATAAAATTCTTTGCGCTGTTCAAATAGGAATGCCATTTCATCGATCTAGTATTCGTTTCTGATGGTACCTGATGGAAACCGGAAAGTTACCATAATCTCTTTATATTAATTTTTATCAACTATCTTTAAGAGAACGCACAGGAACCGTTATTGTCCATTCATCCTTATAAAATTGAACCCATATGAACAGGAGACTTTATGGACTAACCCTTATAGTATCATTCATTATTCTTGGGAATATTACCTGCCGGCAGGTTCGTAACGTGCACACGTCTTCACCCCGGTGGATCTACGGTCAGCTTTTTGAAGCCGCGCAAACGCTCCCGTTGTTTGAAGACAGCAAGCTTTTCCCCGATTGTACACCTCTGGACGAACCGAAAAAAATATTGGAGCGTTATGAAGCTGAAAAAAACAACCCCAACTTTGATTTGTCGACTTTCGTTCATTCCTGGTTCATCCTCCCTCCCACGCCGACGCAAACCTATTCTACCAACAGGGCCCATCACATTTTTGAACATATCGATACACTTTGGACACTGCTTACCCGCAAACCCGATACAAGTAAACAAAATTCTACGTTAATCCCATTACCACACGCTTATATAGTGCCCGGCGGCCGCTTCAGGGAAATTTATTATTGGGATAGCTACTTTACCATGCTAGGGTTAAAGGAAAGCGGACATATTGACCTGATAGAAAACATGGTTAACAATTTCGCCTGGATGCTAAACACCTACGGTTTCATACCTAACGGGAATCGCACCTATTATTTAACCCGTTCGCAACCACCGTATTTTTCTTTGATGGTGCAACTATTGGCCGCATCGCGGCCAGACCAAAAACAGCAGATTCTTGCTACCTACCTAGATGCACTGAGAATAGAATACGATTTCTGGATGGGTACCAGCGAGACCAATACATCTGGCGCAAAAACCGTGAAACTCCCTAATGGCGGTCGGTTGAACCGGTATTATGATACGGGGAACTGGCCCCGGGAAGAAGCCTGGAAGGAAGATATTTCTACGGCAAAAAGCTCTGAAAGAACTCCGGAAACTGAGGTATATCGTGAACTCCGATCCGGTGCCGAGTCGGGTTGGGATTACAGCAGCCGTTGGTTTCAGGATGGTAAAACCTTAGCGTCCATTCATGTTACGGATATTATTCCTGTTGATTTGAATTGCCTGCTTTACTACCTGGAAATTACTTTACACGACGCTAGCCGCGCTTCCGGCAAAATCAGGGAAGCTGAAGAATATTTACTCGCGGCAAACGATCGCGCAAGCAGCATTCAGCAGTATTGCTGGAATAAAAAATACGGTTGGTTCTGCGACTATGATCATAAAAATAACCAGCACACACCATCAATGAACCTTGCCGGCGTATATCCGCTTTTCTTTAATATAGCCCGCAATTCTCAGGCAGACAGTATCACAAAAAAAATAAGCTCAGCATTTCTATACCCGGGCGGCTTAGTTACCAGTACCGCGGAGACCGGACAACAGTGGGACTTCCCCAACGGGTGGGCTCCTTTACATTGGATGACCATTCAGGGATTGCGGAACTATAAACAGGACAGTCTGGCTCAAGTGATCAGCAGCAGGTGGACGCACCTGATCGAAAAAACTTTTGAAAAAACAGGAAAGCTTCTGGAAAAATATAATGTTGTGGACACAACGCTTATCGGCGGTGGAGGTGAATATCCAAATCAGGACGGTTTCGGCTGGACTAACGGCGTATACCTGAAGCTCAGGAAGTTATATCCGGTTTCGGGCAGGTAACCCTTCCATTATTCGTCAGTTATTCTTCAGTAATCGTTAACATTGCAGTATTTTTTCAGCTTTAATTTATCAAATACCGCCGTTTGTCGTTCACCGACCCATATAAGGATCAGGAACTTTTAAGCCGGATTGCCGATGGAGATGAGGCCGCGTTCACCCGACCAACACCTCCGGCAATAAGTTGGTTGATCTTTTTTTCTCGCATCCTAAACGATTAATTTTTACAACCAAACTCCATGCAATTTATGCAAAAAAATGCTATGTATGCCTTCGCGTCAGGTGAAGGTGGGGAATGCCGGAA
>DATCKB010000316.1:0-7518 GCA_036562505.1 Parasegetibacter sp.
CCGCTACCCTGTGTCTTTCAACGGAAAGGAGCGCATAGTAACTGTATCCGGAGAAGCTTATTTTGAAGTGGCTTCCATGATGGATGGAGCCACCAGCTCTAAAGTTCCCTTCATTGTAGAGATTGCATCAGATGCCGGAAAGATTGCAGGAAGAGTGGAAGTTCTGGGAACACATTTCAATGTGAATAGTTATAGTGACGAAGATAATATCAAAACAACCCTTGTAGAAGGAAAGGTTCGGGTGGTAGCAGCATATTCAGATCAGCCGGCAGAACTCTCTCCGGGAGAACAGGCGGTAATGAGCAGACCCCAGCAGGGAAAATCACAGGAACTCTATAAGGTAAAGGCTAAAGTGGATCAAGTGATCGCATGGAAGGACGGAGTATTTGATTTTCAGGATGCCAGTCTGAGAGAAGTAATGCGCCAACTGGCACGGTGGTATGATCTGGAAGTCGTTTATGAAAACGACCCCGAAATGTATTTTGTGGGTAAGATGAGCAGAAAAATGCGTTTGCCGAACCTGCTAAAAGCCCTCGATAAATCGGGTGTGAAATTCAGATTAGAAGACAACAGGAAGCTGATTGTGCAGTAAAAAAACCAACAACCATAAAGAGAAACAACATGATTACAACAAAAACCTGATCAGGGAATACACGAGATCAACATAAAAAAACCGGGAGTGTTAGCGGCACCCCCGGAAATAAGTTCGGTTGATCTAAATCCCTTGTATGTAACAGTTATTATTAAACAACCAAACAAATGCAATTTATGCAAAAAAATGCTTTGCAATTGATTGGAGCGGAACTGGCTAAGCTATGGACAAAATCAGTAGCCAGATTTTTCCGGTCCTTTTGAATGGCTGAGATTACGTTCAACATTGTCTTACAACCAGGCCAGAAACATTACGGAGAGCTACACACCAAGTTACGACCCCTTCGAAACCAGAAATAAAAGAAAGGGTTCAAGAAAAGACATTGATTACACCTTCAATTCGATGATCTTCGACAACACTGCGACGCTGAATAAATTCTTCGACCGTCACTTTGTTAATGCTGTTGCGGGTGCTTCTTTCACCAGCGATAAACGCAATTTTGAAAATATTGAATCAGTGAATTTCCCGGATGATTTTGTATTAAATAATCTGGGCTCGGCGGGTTCAATTCAGAAATATTCTACAGGGGGTAGTGTAAGCGGACTGGAATCATACTTTTTCAGAGCCAACTACAACTACGACAGTAAATACTATTTCACGTTCACCGCTCGCGCCGATAAATCGACCAAGTTCGGTCCGAATAACCAATGGGGTTACTTCCCGTCCGCAGCTGTAGCATGGCGAGCATCACATGAACCATTCCTGAGTGAATTGAATTGGTTAAGTGATCTGAAAGTTAGAATGTCAGTAGGTAAAACCGGTTCAGCGAATCTGGGCGACTTCCTCTATTCCACTTTCTTTTCAACCGGAGCTACAAATTCATTCCATAACGGACAAAACGGTGTAACGCTCAATTCAGTTCCTAACCCAAGCATTCGGTGGGAAACGACCACTCAGGCAGATTTCGGAATCGACTTCTCACTTTTCGAAAATAAACTTCGTGGCGCTTTCGACATCTATAAAAAATATACACGCGACTTGTTGCTGAATGTTACCATTCCAAACGAAACAGGTTCCAGCAGCCAGATCATGAATGTTGGAGATATCTCAAACAAAGGCTGGGAATTTGTAATCGGTGGAGACCTTATCGACAAAAGCAATCTGCGGCTTACCTCTGACATCAACTTCAGCGCAAACCGCGCTAAGCTTGAAAAACTGAATGAAGGATGGGGAACCAATCTGAAGGAAGGAGATCCGCTGGGTACCATTTATGGATATCAGACTGCTGGGCTTTTCAGAACTGCGGATGAAATTTCAGGATTGAATGCCAAGTCTCCTAACGGTTATTATCAGGTGGCAAAAACTGCTCCGGGTGATCTTAAATTTGTTGACCAGAATGCAGATGGATATATTTCATCAAGCGATATCGTAAATCTGGGAAGTGTGGAACCAAAATTCTTTGGAGGTTGGAACAACACTTTGAGATACAAAGAATTTGAGGCATCGGTACTATTCTATTTTGCTTACGGGCAGCTGCTTCACAATGCAGCAAAAGGAAACATGGAGATTTACAACTCCGATAAAAACTATTATCGCTCTATTCTCAATGCCTGGAGTCCGGAAAATCCGAATTCCAACCAACCTCGCATCATCAGAACAGATCCTAACAACAACGCAAGAAGCTCAGGCTATCTGATTCAGGACGGTTCATTCTTTAAGCTGAAAAACCTGCATCTGGCTTATTATATCAATCCGAAAAAATGGACAAAAAATCAGGTTTCTCAGATTAAAGTATATGTATCTGCAAGCAATCTGTTTATCCTGACCGGATACGATGGAGTTGATCCTGAAGTAAGTACCAGCACGAGCGCAGGATTAATGCCGGGAGGATATGATAGTGGAGCTTATCCTTCTACACGAACAATGAGTTTTGGTTTCAACATTTCATTCTAAACACTTGATCAATGAAAAAGCTATTATATATATTTTCAATCATCATGGCCGGATCGCTCGTTTCCTGCGACCTGACCAATGTAACAGATATAACCCCTCCCAATCAGCTGAGTGAGGAAACCGTAATTACGGATATCGGATCAGCAGAGAAAGTACTTATTGGCGCATACGCTCAGCTACATTCATTTGACATGCTCGTGAACCAACCCGGAATAACCGGTTCGATGGGCCTGAGCTTTATTTCCGGCGCTCAGGGTGGTGCTGCCTATATGCAGTTTTATGAGAATGTTGTCAGCGACGACAATTACCTGCTTACAGGCATTTACACCAACTGGTATTATCTCATCAACATCTGCAGTCATATTATCGAGAAAACAGAACGACTGAATATAACAGTGCCCCGAAAGAACGAAATCATCGGTGAAGCCCGATTTCTGCGTGCACTCGGACATTTCAACCTGCTTCGTTTATACGGCCGTTTTTATGATGTATCTTCAGAGTACGGCATTGTTACCTGGGACGAGCCTGTAAGAGATATCACTCCAAAACCAAGAAATGCTGTTGCGGAATCCTATACCAGAATTCTGGAAGATCTTGAACAGGCTGTAGCGAACGCACCTCAATATACGAGCGGTATTTATGCTTCAAAGCAGGCAGCGATGGTTCTTAGAGCAAAAGTATTGTTGTATAAGAAAGATTACGCTGCAGCGGCTCAGGCAAGTGCAGACGCCATTGCGCAAAAAGGTGGAGTAACACTGGAAAGCAATTTTGCCGACATTTTCACCAAATGGTTCAATTCAAAAGAAGTGTTGCTTGCACCGCCTTTTGATGACAAGAGCGAGAGAAACAATAAAGCATTCGCCTTCCGTGCGTATGTTGTTCCCACAGAAGAGTTATACAACATGATGGCTGGAGACAACCGCAGAGATGTAACCTATTTCTTTTCAGGCACAAGCCTCAGAAATGGAAAATTCCAGAACACTACCGCTAACGGTCAATCGCTGACTGCAAATACCGAGTACTTCCTTCGTCTGGCTGAAATTTATCTTATACAGGCAGAAGCATTGGTACGCAGTAGTAACGGTACTGCAAATTTCCAGGCAGCGAGAGACGCATTAAATGTTATCAGAGGAAGAGTGGGAATGCCTTCTATCGGCAACGACGTAAATACTAAAGCTGCGTTACTGCAGGCTGTGTTCCATGAGAAACTTATGGAACTGGGTGCAGAAAGCGGTGAAGAATGGTTTGATCTGGTGCGTTTTCATGTAGAGGGGGATCTCGACATCAAAACGTACAAGCCGAATGTAGTAAATGAAAACAGATTTATTCTGCCCATTCCGGCGGCCAGTATTATCGCTTCGAACAATGTGGTAAAGCAGAATCCCGGATATGAATAGTATCGGGAGTTAAATATCAAACTTTAATGAGGCGCCCGTAATATTTCAACCGGAAAATTGCGGGCGTTTTGTTTGATCGGAAATCATCTGATAGCCCCCTGGAAAAAAAATGCAGATTGTCTGCCTACCAGAATTTGTAAAATTCAAAACTTAATTATGAAACAAGCTGTTGATCGTTCGAATCGCCTTCAATATTTTCTTTATTTATTTTTCGCTTTGGCTGCCTTAATACTAAGTGCAACTACACTCACCGCGCAGTCTATTTATTTTCGTCCGGCTGCGGACTGGAAATCAGTAATGAATGAAGCAGCGAAGGAAGGTAAACTGGTATTTGTTGATGTATATACAGACTGGTGCGGACCCTGTAAGCTTATGGATGCTGAGGTCTTCACTCGGGCAGATGTTGCCAATGTCTATAACAAGCATTTTGTGAGTTATAAGCTGGATGCCGAAAAAGGCGAGGGAATTGAACTAAAGAAGCGATATAACGTACAGGTGTACCCTACTTATCTTTTCATTGATCCGAATACAGAAGCGCTCGTTCATAAAAGCACGAGTCGTCAGGTGCCTGATGTATTTATCCAAACCGGACTAGCGGCTTTGAATCCTGATACCCGGTCGGTTGTATTGGAGCGGCAATACGCATCAGGAAAACGTACGCCATCTTTTCTTCGGGCTTATGCAGGGTATCTGCATTCTATCTATCAGCGCGAAAAACTGGATTCCCTGGTTCGCTCCTACATAAAATCGGCAACATTAGCAGATACACTTGCCTGGGAGTTTTTCGTCCAGTATCAGCAGGGAACCGGGGCTGTTGAATTTCAGCAATTGCTTCAAAACAGAGAGCTGTTCAACAAAAAATATGGTGAAGAATCAGTTGATAAAAAGATAGCGACGGCCTATTGGTACGACATAAATCGCGTCATTAGTCAAGGCATTTATAATGCTTCCAGATTTGATGAAGGTGCTTATTCCGATTTGATGGCATCAATCAATAAAATTCAGTTTGAAGGGAAAAATTTGATTTTATATAAAGCAAATACGCTGAATCAGTTTCGGATGGGGAACTATAATGTGGCAGCAGATTTAGCAGACAGTTTTCCCCAGCAACCAGGAGTTACACCGGATGAGGTATTTGATTTCTACAAGCAGTTGTATTTTCACAGCCGTTCTCACACCGATATTAACTGGGTTGGACGGGCACTTACGTATGCCCGTTATGTTGCCATGAACGATACCGAAGGACGCTCAAAAGCAGAGATTCATTACAACTATGCAAGATTGTTAGAGAACTATCTGATGTTGTTACAGCAAGCCGGGAAAGCCCCTGAAGTGAAAATACTAAAGCCCCTCTCCTATGGAGAAACTGAATATACGCTTCGTTCGGCAGACCTGAAACCTAAGCCGGTCAGGAGGGAAAAGTAAAATAAAAATTACTGTCTAAGCTACGTCAGAACTAAAGCTGCTTAAGACTATTTAAGAGATTGGGAAGAAATTGTTCTTTAATATTCCAGACAATATGATAGTCAATGCCCATATGGTCATGAACTATCCGGTTTCTGAAGCCCCGGATTTTTTGCCAGTCGACAGACGGATGGAGTTTCTTAAATTCATCTGGAAGCCGATTGGCGGCCTCTCCGATTATTTCAAAGTTTCGAATTACAGCGTCAACAGTTTTTGAATCTTTCATAAAAGCCTCAAATCCATAACTCCAATGTTGTCCAAAATATTGTTACTACCTTTAATGATATCTTCCACCAACAAAAGCGGATCACGGGGTCTGTTGAAATCCACCATAATGTCAATATCACTCTTCTCGGGTGAAAAATCTGGCCGAACAACCGAACCAAAAAGCCCAATAGAATTTACTCCATAGTCTTCCCGAAGCATTGGTTTCAGTTTTTCAAGTAAATCAACATAATATTTTAAACAATTCAAACTTCTAAATTACGTAATTCTTTTTTACAACTGTTTCATCGCCAGCGTCAATAGAAAAAAGCTATCTTCCAGTGCTACAACACTATGAGTGATATTTTCCTGAAGCGCAATCATATGACCTTTTTCCAACAAGGACTTTTGTTGATCAGTGTTAAAACTAATCTTACCTTGTAGCACGTGAACACTTATAACGCCATTAGCCTTGTGAGGTTTGAGTTCCGCCCTGGCGCGAAGTCCCATCAGCACTATCCGCATCGTTTCCGATTTAAATAAAGTAAGAGAGTTGCGATCATTTTCTACCCATGATGTCTCATTTTTTATTTGGTTGATGTACTTGTTCAAATCCATTTCAACCATTTGCGAATACAAAACCCGATTCCCTTCAGGTCGCTGAGGAGTTGCATCGTTTGATTTTTCTTCCATCTCTTTATAGTTTGTTTTAAAGTTACCACAAATAGTGTAAATGAGGGGCTGTAACTGGCATCATTCCGGGCCAATACATAGGCAGGCAGATTTAATAACCAGTGCTTCTACCGGAAAAATACGCGTTGAACTGATTTGAAATGTTTATACCCGGTGACAACTCGGGCTATCAGAGATAGATCGCCGTCAAATACTTAATGCGAAAGACAAGCGTAAGAAAAAGGGAGGATAAATTTCAACTATTGAGAACCTAATGCAATTTCTTATTTTCATCCCGAAAAAAACATTTTTTGTCGCCTTCTATTCATCATATCAATGAGTTTATGAGCTGCCTTTCTCTGGGCAATGAAATTCATCCGGAACTGAACAGGCGCGTGCTTGGAATAGCTGAATATTTTGTACAACAGCCTTTTGAGGGATTGAAAGATGTTGTGCCTGCTTACAGTTCGGTATCTCTGGTTTATGACCCGGTAATTATTTCAGAATATCTGGGAGAAGACAGTTCGGTACATGAGTATATTTCAGAACTATTATTTGATGCATTTCAACGTGGAATTAAATCATCAACAGGTTCAGAAGTAATTGAAGTTCCGGTTGACTACAATCTCAATACCGGACCAGACCTGGCATATATTGCTCAGGAAAAGAACCTGTCTATCGAACAAGTCATTGAAATTCATTGCTCCCGCATTTACCATGTGTATATGATCGGATTTCTTCCGGGATTTCCCTATATGGGAAAGGTGGATCCCCGCATCGCTACACCCAGAAAAAAACAACCCCGGCGTACGGTTCCGAAAGGGAGCGTGGGAATTGCCGGTGATCAAACGGGCATTTATCCCGCTGCTTCGCCCGGAGGCTGGCAAATCATCGGCAGAACTGATATCCCGCTTTTCAACCCCGATGATAATCCTCCCTCGCTGCTTTACCCCGGTGCACAGGTTCGATTTGTCAGGAAATAGCTATCTGGATTAAATTCTACGGAAGAATTAAAATAAACCTTGTCGATATTTCTTTTCACCCCTGAAAATCAGGAAATTAGCAATTGAAGTTAGCATTACTTTCATTCCAAATAAGTTTCGAAATCAAATTCAAACCTTGTCGTTATTCATTCAAAAACAGGGATTACTCGACACCATTCAGGATCATGGACGATTCGGCTACTCAGGTATGGGTATTAACCCGGGTGGAGCGATGGATTCACTGGCCCTGTCC
>DATCKB010000319.1:0-2003 GCA_036562505.1 Parasegetibacter sp.
GCGCTAAAGATAGCAGCGCTTCTTTTAGAGAATGGACTACCCACAAAACTGATTCAGTCTAATGAAGGCTTTAGTTTGAATTGCTTGTTGGAGGTTCGTTATTTTCTGGACTACGTAACCAAGGCTGATAATGCTCCTGTAATCGACGAAAATTTGTTTGAGGAAGCAAAACGAAGCTTAAGAAGCAAATTCAGAAACTCAACAAAGCTGGAGCTCTGTGAGCGGTTAATCAATGATTTTGAATCAACAAACAGCTTTGCAATATATAAGTCCGATCTGGAAATATTCATTCGTGAATCGAAGATTGAAGATTTCTGGAGTCCTAATGGCAAAACCATTTTTGTATCAACTATTCATAAGGCTAAAGGAAAGGAATTTGATAACGTTTTTGTTTTGCTTGAAAACGGTTTGGTAAATTCTGATGAAGAGAAGCGTAAAATCTACGTGGGTATAACGCGGGCGAAGAACAATTTATATGTTCATACTGATTCACCTGTCTTCGATAGCGTATCTGCGGAAAATTTAGTGCGCGAATATGATAAAAATATTCACCTGCCGCCTGATGAAATAATTATACATCCGACTCATAGAGATGTGTACCTTGATTATTTTTTATCTCGCCAGGAAGCCATATCCAGATTGATAAGCGGGGATAGTCTTACAGTGCGCGGAAAGGAGTGCCTGGATAAGACAGGCTTTCCCGTTTTACGCTTTTCGAATGCTTTTTCAGAAAAGATACAGGAGATGGTCAGAAAGGGTTATAAGCCCAAATCTGCAAAAGTGAATTATATTGTGTACTGGAAGAGGGAGGGGGCAGACGAGGAAATCAAAATTATTTTGCCGGAGCTGGCTTTTGAAAGAGCAGGATAATTAAGGTAGCCCCTGATTTAGGTAACAGGGATACAAAAAGGTTACTTTTCCCTCAAACCGTGATTTTCTGCTTGATTCTTTTTATAAGTGTTAATTAACTTGCAAAAGCTGACTGTAGTCGCGAAGAAAGGTATGCAAAAATGTGGCATTCTGGTTAGGATCACAATTTGCTGAAAGAAGGGGGAGAGATGATAGCCTCGCTGGATACAGAAGAGGATTTTTCAAGAAAGATTAGTAGAAGACTTAACATGAATTAAATTAAAAACCCGATGTGCAGACGACTCAGGTTCACTCTCTAGTTCCGATAAACGCAACCTCATTCAGTTCTATAATTGCTTGATATTTTTTTATCTTTAACCCAGCCTAACACAACAACCCCGATAATCTCCAAATTTCCCCTCAATGCTAACAGACTTATTTCTCACACTTTTATTTGGTCCCATGGTTTTGGTTTCACTGGTGTTCCTCGTATTCGGAATCTGGAAGAAACGCAAATCAACCATAATCATCGCGTCTATCTTCGTTCTGGCAGGAGTGGCCGGTTGCGCTTATCTGATCTGGAATTTAGGCACTGGTGTATACAGGTATGTAACCAGCGAAGAATACCTGGAAGATGCAAAAAAAGGCGCCGAAATCGTTGGTAAAACCGCAGGCGTTGTTTCGTCGGGAATTTCAAAAGGACTTTCAAAAACTCTCGATGATGAAGCAATCGCCAATCTCGCCAAGAAATCGGCAGTGATTATTGATAAATCCATCAAATCAAATTTCCAGTCAGCAGACAGCACCCTCGGCAATAAAAATATCTTCATAGATAAAAATCTCATTGAAGCCGGAATTGAACTTGGCCGTGCCGAAGAATATTTCAATTCGCAAAAAAATGCTATCGGCATCTCTATCAAATACAACAAACCGTTCAATGGAAACCTCAAACTCACTAGCTACGATACCTCAGGAAATAAAATTGAAACTACGGTTAAAGAAATAACCGCACCCGCTGGTCTGGAAGGCGTAGAAGTGTTTACCTTTAATGACATCGATCTTGCGTCGTCGGCTTATTATATACTTTCACTGACAAAATAAAGTGTATCCTAACTCTGATCTATGTGAAAAATCATCGCGGCAATTAATATGAC
>DATCKB010000523.1:0-5560 GCA_036562505.1 Parasegetibacter sp.
GTTTTCGGGTGCACGTGCAGTACCGGCATTATAGCTGACGGTTACTTCCCAGGGAACGGGAATGAGTACCAGCCGGGCATCTTCCTCAGAAAAAGGAAGTCCGAATATGTTATTATTAGGATTCGCAACTGAATTCGGGTCGAAATTAGATAAGTCGATCATATAATTAAAATGATTGAATTGTGATCTAAGGTCTGATATCAATTTGAAACCGGTAAAATCGAAGTCTTACACGATCGGGAATTGATGACAAAAAGGAAGCAAAATTAAGCCAGTTTAAATGAGGTTCAAAACTTAATTCGAAAGCTAATAAACTGTTAAAATAAACAGAGAAGGAAGGCTGGAGGAGTTGAAAATACCATACTATCAGCGGTTATGAACATGATTTCTGCCCTATTGGTACATAGTAGAGAAAAACTTCACGAATATGGTGATATTCTGACATTTGGTGGAAATGTGTGGGTCATGCCTTTAGGATTTTTGACCTAACTTTGCGAAACCCTAAAAAAAATTATCAGATGAAGAAACTGCATATTGTGATCCTGGTTTTTATTGCCGCCGGAGTAGCAGTGTTGCTCTCTTTCATGAGTGACCTTACCACCTACGATACAGTTGCGTCAGCCAGAAAAAAGGAAGGCAAGTTTGTTCATCTGATTGCTAAACTTGATCTCTCACAGCCGATTGAATACGATGCAATAAAGAATCCGAACTATTTAAAATTCACGGCTGTAGATACGCTGGGAGTTAGTACTCCTGTTGTGTATCATAGTCCGAAACCTACTGATTTCGAGCGCAGTGAGAGACTGGTATTGAAAGGTTCGATGAAAAACGGACAGTTCGAATGCAAGGAAATTCTGATGAAATGTCCCTCAAAATACAAAGAGGAGATAAGTGCCGGTAAAAACTTAAGTTACACTCAAGAATAAATAATGGAATATATTGGTGAGCATTTGCTGCCCGGGCAAATAGGTCATTTTTGCGCAGTATTATCGTTAGTTGCTTCTCTGGTAGCGTCCTTAGCCTACTTCAGGTCTACGAAATGTACCACAGAGTCAGATAAAAACAGTTGGAAACGAATTGCAAGGGTTGCTTTCGGATTGAATGTTGTAACTGTATTGACGATATTTTTCCTCCTTCTTTATATTATTTCCAATCATTATTTCGAATATAACTACGCCTGGCTGCATTCCAGCAAGTCGCTTGATCTGAAGTATCTGCTGAGTTGTATCTGGGAAGGGCAGGAAGGTGGTTTCCTGCTTTGGAGTATCTGGCAGGGAGTATTGGGTTTACTTCTTATTTTCCGGGGGAAGGACTGGGAGGCACCGGTTATGACGGTGGTAAGTTTCGCACAGTTCGCGCTCGCGACGATGCTGCTCGGAATTTACGTGTTCGGAGTGAAGATTGGTCTGAATCCGTTTGCTCTGGTAAGAGAACTGAATCAGGATGCTCCGATATTTGCTATGGCGGATTACATGAAGCTACCCGTTATGCAGGATGGTCAGGGACTCAACCAGCTTCTGCAGAATTACTGGATGGTGATTCACCCCCCCGTACTTTTTCTTGGCTTTGCTTCAACACTTATCCCTTTTGCATTTGCGGTGGCTGCTGTCTGGAAAAGAAGATATACCGAATGGACCAGACCTGTATTACCATGGGCATTGTTTTCTGCCTTTGCTCTTGGGCTGGGAATCATGCTGGGCGCCGCCTGGGCATATGAATCGCTCACCTTCGGAGGATATTGGGCCTGGGATCCTGTAGAAAATGCTTCGCTGGTTCCCTGGTTGATTTTGGTTGCCGGGTTGCATACCAACCTGATTTTTAACAGTACTGGTTATTCACTAAGAACAACTACCTTATTTTATATTCTGACTTATCTCTTTGTAATTTATTCTTCATTTCTCACCAAGAGCGGCGTGTTAGGTGATTCCTCCGTACATGCATTTACCAGTGCCGGACTCAATTCTCAGATGATGATCTGGATGGCCGCTTTTGTTATTCCATCTCTGATTTTGTTCTTCTCTCATTATAAACGTATTCCGGCTATCCCCAAAGAGGAAAATACTTACTCCAGAGAGTTCTGGATGTTTATCGGTTCATTGGTTCTTTTTCTATCGGGACTTTACGTTATTGTTTCTACTTCACTGCCGGTAGTGAACAAACTGTTCGGTACCCAGCTGGCGGTAGGGGAAGATGTGGAATTTTCGTATAACCGTATTCAGATTTGGATTGCCGTTTTACTGGCTCTTCTCACTGCTATTACGCAATTTTTCAGATATAAAAATACGCAGCCGAAACATGTGTGGAAACGAGTTTTGCTTCCTGCTCTTATCTCGGTTGCCATTACAGTAGCAGTTGGCGTTTTCTCTCCGATTACTTATCTGAAATACGGAGCAGGATTTCTGGGAGCTATTTATCTGGCATTATTTGCAAGTGTATTTGCAGTAGCAGGAAATATCGGATATATCTGGAAGGGATTAAACGGAAAATTAAAAGCAGCGGGAGGTTCTGTAGCCCATATAGGATTCGGACTGATGCTGGTAGGTATTTTAATTTCCTCTTCGAAAAAAGAAGTGTTGTCGCACAACACTACCGGTCTGAATCTTCCTTTCGATCCGGCAAGTAAAGAAAACCCCTTAGAGAATCTTACCCTTATCAGAACGGTTCCGACAAATATGGGGCGTTATACTGCCACCTATGAAAGAGATACGTTGAATGATAAAGGAAATATCATTTACTATCAGATCAGATTTGAACATAATGAGACTAAAGAAACCTTTTATCTCTATCCCAACCTGATCAGAAATACGAAAGGTGCGGAAGGTTTTTCCAATAACCCCGATTCAAAACACTACTGGAATAAGGATATCTTCTCTTATATCAGCTATGCCGATAAAATTGATGAGGAAAGAGATACTACTACTTTTCAGCCCAGGATACTGGATATACAGGATACGGTATTTTATTCCAACGGATTTATTGTTCTGAATGGAGTGATTCATAACCCCAATAACGAGCGCTTTACGTACAATGCAGAAGACACGGCGCTGATGGCGGATATTACCATTTATTCAAAGGATAGCCGCGTATTTAACGCCAATCCGGTACTGGAAGTCAGAAGTGGTAACATCCATCATATCCCCGATACTGTTTATGCCCAGAATATGGTGATCAACTTCAACAGGATAGCCGAGGGAAATAAGATCGAGCTGGGAGTAAAGGAATCCACTGCAATCATTCCTTTTGTATCGCTGAAAGTTTATCTATTCCCGCATATTAACCTTCTTTGGGCAGGGACCATTATCATGTTTATCGGGTTTATAATGAGCATCGTACGACGTGCTAAACAGTTGAGAACACGCCTGAAGGCAGTTTAACCGGAGTTATGCTGCTAATGGACTTAACCGGATTTTAACAAAACAACTGCTTAGAAATCGGGTGCAGGAATTAGGAGAACATATAAAGTTTATTAACTTTAGGTGCTGTCTTGCATCATACTCATGAAAAAACAAACCCGAATAGTCTGCTTTTCTACTTTAATCTGGCTGCTGGGTAGCCTGGTTAACGGTAATGTTTATGCGCAAAGTGGGCGTTTTGGTCCGAATGATACCATTCTTGTTCCTGCGGTAATTTACAACGGCGATACTATTCCTTCCCGGACACTGGAAGTGGTGTACATCGAAGGAGTGATGCCTGAGCATGTAAAGCGGCAGGTGGCTAAATGGACCCGACTGAGGAATGCTGTATATGTGACATATCCTTACGCCAGAAAAGCAGGGTTGATTCTCAATGAAATTAACAGAGACTTAGCGGGTATAACGAATAAGAATAAACGTAAAGATTATCTCAAATCCCGGGAAAAGGAACTGAAAAAGGAATTTACTGATCCCTTGACGGAGCTCTCTGTATATCAGGGCAGAATACTGATGAAGTTAATTAACCGGCAGACGGGAAATAACTGCTACGAAATAGTAAAAGAATACAAAGGGGGAGTAACAGCCAGATTTTACCAAACGGTTGCTTTTTTCTACAGTAGCTCTCTCAAACAGCCATATGATCCCACAGATGGCGAAGATGCCGACATAGAGAAAATCGTCAGGGAGATTGAAAGAATGTACGCGCTGGGAATTTATTAAACAGGATCAGACCGATCGGGCTGATTTATTTCGGTTCAGATAAGGCAGGAGTCCGAGTGAAATAACCCCGGTAAGCAGTATAATACCTGTTTGAGCACCCCAGAGCAGCCATCCGAATGCAAGTCCTTCAACCTCCTGCACTTTGTACACAAGCATGACTTTCTGAACCAGATATTGATAGGCACCGATTCCACCTTGTGTCAGAATCATGGCAATACTTCCAAAGGAAAGGACTGACAGGGCTTCTTTCATTCCGAGATGACTGGTGGCATCCATGGCATAGAATCCAAGTCGGATGCTGGCGAGATAAAGCACCCAGATAAAGGCTGTATGGAAGAAAAAAGCTCCTTTGTTTTTGATGTGGCGGACACTGGTTAATCCCTGCCAGATACCAAAAATAACAGCACGTATCTTTTTTACGACAGTAAGATGTTTCAGTTTTACCAGAACAAACCAGGCCGCAATAGTCAGAAGAAGCAGAACAATGACAAGGGTTATCAGACCTGACCACGAAAGGGCTGAGGTTTTGTTCTGTAGAGTATTGCTGAATTCTTTATTAGCAAAATCTCCGATTACTCCGACCTGTGTGATGATCGTAAAAAAAATCACTAACAGGAGGCAGATGAAATCGAAAGCACGTTCAGCAACTATTGTTCCCACCAGTTTATCGGCGGGGATTTTTTCATACCGGGCCAGAATAGTACACTTAAGCACCTCACCGAGGCGGGGTATGGCCAGATTAGCGAGATATCCGACAATAACGGCAAAAAAGGTATTGAGGGTGTTAGGTTGATAACCGAGCGGTTGCATCAGGATTTTCCACCTTATAGCCCGGCTCCAGTGACTAACCATCAAGGCGCCCAAAACCGGGATCATCAGCCAGTATTTTGCATCTTTCAACGAGTTCACCAGCTGTTGCCATTCATTTGCTGATAAATCTCTTACCGAGAGCCAGATCAGAAAAATACCAAGTCCAAGGAACAAAATATATTGCAACAGGCTCAGTAATTTTTTCTTCATTGGTCAAATTTAAAAGGAAACTGAACTATTTGTGCAAGGTTTCTCCAGCCAGCAGATTCAGAATTTGCCGGCAATATATAAAGTTCCGGTGATTAATGAAAGATGAAAGAAGTTAAAGCAGGTTGCCTTCCTTTGGAAATACCAGCCAGGGTTTAAATTTCTTTGCTTCTTCAAAATCCATATTGGCGTAAGTGATGATCACAACCGGATCTCCTACAGCTCCCATCCGCGCAGCGGGTCCGTTCAGACAAACCACTCCGGAACCCCGTTTCCCTTTGATCAGGTAGGTCTCCAGACGGCTTCCGTTATTGACATTTACTACCTGAACCTTTTCATTTTCAATCATGTTTGCGGCATCCATCAGGTCCTCGTCAAGTGTCAGACTTCCAACATAGTGAAGGTTAGCT
>DATCKB010000328.1:0-11126 GCA_036562505.1 Parasegetibacter sp.
GTATGTATATGAGAAATACGGCCGTGATCGCGCAGCGATTGTGGCAACGGTAACAGAAGTGCATTACCGGTCTGCTGTTCGGGATGTGGGAAAAGCTATGGGCTTATCGCTGGATATGGTAGGGAAACTGGCATCGGCCGGCGGATGGTATGGAGAACTTGTTCAGGAGAAACAGTTGAATGACCAGGGCATAGATACCAGTGATTCATTATTAAGAAAAGTGTTGGAACTAACGGAGCAGTATATGGGCTTTCCCCGCCAGTTGGGTCAGCATACGGGCGGCTTTGTTATTACCAACACAAAGATCGCTGATCTTTGTCCGCTTATCAATGCCACCATGCCCGGGCGAACCAATATTGAATGGAATAAGGATGATATTGAAGCGCTTGGATTTTTAAAGATTGATTTGTTGTCATTGGGAATGCTGACCTGTATCCGGAAGGCATTCGATTTATTAAAACAACATCACGGTATTGAACATACGTTGGCGACTATTCCGAAAGACGACCCCGAAACCTATGCAATGATTTGTAAGGCCGATACCGTTGGTGTGTTTCAGATTGAAAGTCGCGCTCAGATGACAATGCTGCCCCGATTGAAGCCCAACTGCTTTTATGATTTGGTGATTGAAGTGGCTCTTGTCCGGCCCGGTCCCATTCAGGGAGATATGGTACATCCTTATCTGCGACGCAGAAGCGGAAAGGAAAAAGTAGAATATCCTTCAGAGCAGTTGAAAAAAATATTACACCGGACTTTAGGAGTGCCACTGTTTCAGGAGCAGGCAATGAAGATTGCTATGGATGCGGCTAATTTTACGGCAGACGAAGCAGATGAGTTAAGGAGGAGTATGGCCACATTCAAGGCAAAGGGTATGGTGAGTAAATTTGAGATGAAGCTGATTGACGGGATGGTCAAAAACGGTTATACCGAAGACTTTGCCAAACGTGTTTTTCGTCAGCTGGAAGGTTTTGGAAGTTATGGTTTTCCGGAAAGTCATGCCGCCAGTTTTGCCCATCTGGCCTACGTATCAGCCTGGCTCAAATGCCATTATCCTGATGTTTTTGCTGCTGCTTTGCTGAATAGTCAGCCTATGGGTTTTTACCGCCCCGCGCAGATTATTATTGATGCCCGTAAACATGGGGTGGAAGTCAGACCGGTGGATGTGAATTTTTCTTACTGGGATTGCACTCTGGAAGAAAAAAAGGGAAAATATTGTGCGTTGCGACTTGGATTCCGGCAGGTTAAAGGTTTGCAGCGGCAGGATATGGAAGAATTGATCCGGCATCGTCTGGAATTGCGGGTACCTTCTTTATTACACGGTGATGCTCTATCCGGACTTTTGCCGGAAGCCGGCAATAATCATACGTCATCGGGCAGCACCCCGTTATTTTATCATACCATTGAAGAAGTTCGTCAGGTTATTGTTTCACAAGCTGTGCTGGAGAGGATGGCTGATGCAGATGTCTTCAGGTCTTTGGGCTATGACCGTCGGGAAGCACTTTGGAGACTAACGACTAAGGATAACCCCGAAGCACTCTTTAAAAATCAGGTTATTCATGAGCTTCCTGTCAGTTTACCCCTCATGACAACCGGTGAGCATGTAATTCAGGATTATGCATCCATGTCGTTTTCCTTAAAAGCTCACCCTGTCAGTTTTTTGAGAGAAAAGCTTGGTCTGATGCATATTGTGCCGGCGGCTCAACTGGCAGAGTTCAGGGATGGTGCAATGGTGCGGGTATGCGGATTGGTACTGGTGCGTCAGCGACCGGGCACGGCCAGCGGAATTTGTTTTATGACTATTGAAGATGAAACCGGGGTGGCGAATATTGTATTTTTTCAGCAGTTGTTCGACGAGCTGCGGAAAATAGTTGCCCATTCCCGTTTGATTATGGTAGAAGGGAAGTTGCAGGTGGAAAAAGGCGTTATTCATGTGATTGCTCAGAAAGCATATAATTTTTCCAGCCTGTTAGGTCACCTTAATTCATTAGGGCAGGAGCCCCGGAAAGCCTCTCTGTCACACGATCCTGCAGCTAAGGATAACAGTAAGGTCTTACCCCGTTCCAGAGATTTTCGGTGAGTTCAGAATCAAATTTCAAATTTTTGATATAGTTTGCAACCGCACTCTTAACCTATTTTCTGGAAGTTAATACGCCATATAACGAAAAGGCTCTGATTAGTAAACTGGCCGAAGGCGACGAAAATGCTTTTGCCGCACTGTACAAATATTTTCAGCCCCGCCTGATGCGCTATATTTATATCTTCTCTTCAAGTGACATCGAAGCTCAGGAAATAGTTCAGGATGTACTTTTCAGGCTATGGGTACGCCGCGAAACCCTTTTGGGAATCAATTCTTTAGAAAAATACCTGCAGCGGATGGCCAAGAATCTGCTGCTCGATAAATTAAAACGCAAGGCTGTAGAGCAGAAATATATCACCCATCTCGCACAGACAGGAGAAACACATACCCATTCAGAGGACCAGATTCTGTTCAGGGAATACCACCGTATTGCAATTGAAGCGATTAATCAACTCCCTCCGAAGCAAAAAGAGGTATTCCTGCTTCGCCATAAGGAAGATATGACACTGGCGGAAATAGCGGACTACACCAATAGTTCGGTTATGGCGGTTCAGAAAAACCTGTTCAGGGCAGTTCAGTACATAAAAACATTCCTGAGAGAGCATGGAGATCTGGGTGCTTTCCTGCTGCTTACCCTGCTTTCAGAGAACGGGTGAATTTTTTGAGACGCCGATGTCTCTATCCAGATACTTATATCGTCTTAATACTATACATCAATCTGAATGACAAGAAAAGAGCTATTTATAAAATTTGCGCATAACAAAGCCAGTGCCTCTGAAACTGCGGAATTACGAAGGCAGTTGCAGGGGTTACCCGCGGATGAGCTGAGTGATTTGATGGATGAATTCGCTGAAATACTCGGGGAAGTTAACGACTTTGGAGAAGCAGATGAAACGCAGTTCAATGAAATGATGGAAAGGATCCGTGAGTGGAATCAGGTTGATGCGAAGCCGGTGAGGAAAATTCTTCCGGTAAAACGCTGGATAGCCGCGGCCTCTGTTTTTCTGATTCTGGGCGCAGGTTTATTATGGATAATTAATAAGCAAAAGAACGATAATAATATCAGCTTTGTAGCATCGGCTATTAAACCTGGGAAAGATGGTGCGGTTTTGACTTTGGCCGATGGTCGTCAGCTGGTACTCGATAGTAGTGAAAACGGACTGCTGGCTGTAGAAAAAGGGTCTGTATTAGTATTGGAGAATGGACAGTTAAAGTATGAAGAAACAACTGAAAAAGAGCACTCTGTTGAATTGGTTTACAACACGATGACCACACCACGGGGGAGGCAGTTTCAGATAGAATTACCCGATGGTACGAAAGTTTGGTTAAATGCAGCCAGCTCCATCCGTTTTCCTACCCGTTTTAACGGAAAAGAACGCAGAGTAGAAATCACCGGTGAGGCATTCTTTGAAGTAGCCAAAGACAGTACTAAAGCATTTATTGCTCTTGTCAATAACAATGTGGAGGTCAGGGTATTGGGTACTCATTTTAATATCAACGGATATTCTGATGAGCCGCTGACAAAAACAACCCTGGTGGAAGGAAAAGTGGCCGTAAATGCATTGAATCAGGAGCCCGCAATACTTAAGCCTGGTCAGCAGGCGATGATTGATGCGTCAAGTAATATGTTTGTGACAGAAGTGAATGTGGATGAAGTGGTATCATGGAAAAATGGCCGTTTTATTTTTCAGAACAGTGATATACAGACGCTGATGCGCCAGGTGGCAAGATGGTATGATATCGAGGTGGTGTTTGAAGGAAATATTTCTGAACTGTTTGTGGCCGAGGTTTCCCGCCATGAACCCTTATCCGAACTTTTAAAATTGCTTGAACTTACAAAGATGGTTCATTTTCAAGTGGAGGGTAATAAGGTGATCGTAAAAGAGGGCGCGAGATAAAAACGAGAAAAGTTGATACCCGTGATAATCGGAAGGGTAGAAGTTGAAGTCGGCAATCAGAAAAATAACAAGTTGAAATATTAACCAAATCGAAAATAAACCCTATAGAAGAAAGTTACCAGTAAACCCGTTCTATAAAAAAGTAAACTGAAAAAAAACAGGAAAGTGTTGGAGGCACTTCCCTGTAAAAGTTCAGTTTATAAACCATTTCCGGACGAGTCCGGGGCTAAACATGATTTATCAACCAAACAAGACAAATTTATGAATTTTTATTGTCTGTTCACGACATGTCGATTATTACGTGTTATGAAGCTAACTGCTATCTTATTGTTTGCATTCTGCATGACCGCTGCTGCTGGTAGCAAAGGTCAGAATGTAAATCTTTCTTTCAAAAATGAAAGAATAGACAAAGTCTTTGCCGCTATCAGGGTGCAGAGCGGATTTTCTTTCATTTATGTGAAGAAGCAACTGGAAAAATCTCAACCGGTTACGGTCGATATCAAGGATCTGCCACTCACTGAGGCGCTTGATATTATCTTCAGGAATCAGCCTTTTGGTTATACATTCCGGGGAAAATATGTAGTGCTTCAACCCAAAACAGCAGAACCGGGTGATCTGCCGGAAGATGTACTGCTGCCTCCTGTTGTGAGGGTGAGCGGTATTGTCAGGGATACAGATGGGTACCTCCTCCAGGGTGCAACCATCACCAACAAAACAACAGGAATCAACACAACTTCAGACAAAGACGGTCGTTTTCAGATCACTGCTAAAGCCGACGATATCCTCGCGGTGTCCTTTGTTGGTTATCTTGGAATGTCTGTGAAGTTAATTCAGACTTCGAAGTCCACGATGGGCACAAAAACTGTAAATACTGACCAGTCAAAAGGGGTAACTGAAACATCGCGTGCAGAAGTGACGGAAATACAGTTTAATAGTAGCAATGAAATCGGAACGGTGGTTCTGAATTTTATTCTGGTTAAATCCCTGCAGGAGATTGATGAGGTAGTCGTGAACGGTTACCAGAAGATTGACAATCGTCTGGCTACCGGTTCAGTATTTAAACTGAGTGGTGAAGAACTGATTCAGCCGGGAGTTGCAACTATTGATAAAATGTTGCAGGGAAAGGTTCCGGGGCTGATGGTACTTCAAAATTCCGGAAGTGTGAATGCTGCGCCAACAGTTCGGATCCGGGGAACATCTACCTTATTGGGTAACGCTTCACCACTGTGGGTTATCGACGGAATGATACGTCCTGATCCGGTCGATGTCTCAGCAGCCGTATTAAATAGTATTATCAGTGACGCTTCTAAAGACAATGTTGAATTGATAGGCAATGCCATCAGTGGTGTAAATCCTTATGATATTGAAAGCCTGACTTTTCTTAAGGATGCAGCGGCAACAGCTATCTATGGAACGCGCGCCGCGAACGGGGTCATTGTAATTACGACAAAAAGAGGAAAGGAAGGACCGCTTCGTATTTCCTATAATGGAAATTTCCATTTTCAACAGCGGCCTTCGTATAAGGGTGGTAAACTGATGAACTCCAAAGAAAGGGTTGCATTATCCAGGGAATTACAGGAAGACAATATTGTCTTTGCAGAAACAATCAGTGGTTTCTTTGAAGAAATATCTTACGAAGGATTGCTGCTTTCACTTTATGCAGGGCGTATAGACGAGGCCACCTTCAATGAAAAAGTTGCTGTGCTGGAAACCAGGAATACTGATTGGTTTAAGGAGTATTTCGGAAATGCTTTTGGTATGTCGCACTCTTTGGCGTTAAGTGGAGGTTCTTCTAAAACAACCTATCGGGGTTCATTGATGTTCGGTGATAATCAGGGATCAGCCAAAGTAGATCAGAATCAGAATTTTTCTGCCTTGTTTAACCTGAATACAAAAGTGACAAACAATTTCCGGATTGATTTGTCGATGTCTTCTAATTACAGGAAAGCTCAGGGATACTATGGCGGAGTAAACCCGTATTCCTATGCACTTCAGATGAACAGGATATATGATCCCTATGTTTTTTATCCGATGAATGTTTTTTTGCGCTCGGGTGCGGCAGGTGCTGTAAATCAATCAAGAGTAATCTCCTACAATATGCATAACGAGATTGCACATACTAAAAATGAAAGCACTATATTCAGCAATTCGGTAAACCTTTCCACCGATTTTCAGGTGCTGAAAGGATTATATTTCCGAAACAACTCTAATATTGTTTTGGATGCTACGGATGGCTTATCTTATGCAGATTATTATTCTTATTTCATATCAAATATCAGAGGATGGGATCCTGATTATGATCCCAGTTTGGCTGATTACGAGATTTCTTCTTTGCCCGCAGGCGGTCTCGTAGATATAACGGGATATCGCAATTTTACCTGGGGTATAAGAAACAGTATTGACTATAGTACTGAAGTGTTTAAAGGGCGCGATCGTTTGAGTGTTACTCTTGGAAACGAAATACGAGGTCAGAGAGGAGACGGAACTTTCTCCACCGAACCGGGATTTTATCCTGACCGGGGTAATATAATTTCACCTACTCCGAAAGGAAGACAAGAGTGGAGCAGTACAGGAATTTCCAAAACGAAACAAAATTATGTTTCAGTGTACGCGACTGCCGCATACAGTATCAACTCTAAGTATATTTTTAGTGCTACTGTCCGGGCCGACGGGTCAAATCGGTTTGGTCAGTATGCTAACTCGAAGTTTTTACCCAATTTCAGTGTCTCCGGGCGTTGGAATCTCGCCAACGAAAAGTGGTTCCCGGAAGGAAAGGTATTGCGGGATTGGCAAATACGTGTTTCATATGGAACACAGGGAAATGTGGTTACAGCAGTCGGACCTAGCCTGATTGCAACTTATTCGGAAGAGAAAAAGGATCCGGTATCCAATATGCCTTATCTCACTATTAAATCAATGCCCTATCCTGATTTGAGATGGGAGAAGACTCGTCAATGGAACTTCGGTACAAGCATGTCACTATTCAATGATGTTGTCGGCTTTAATATCGACTATTATACGAAGAGCTCGACAGATGTGCTTGACCGTTTGAGCATTCCTTATGAATACGGTATGGAATTCATGTTCAGAAACGGAAGTGCTATTCATAACGAGGGAATAGATCTTTCTCTGAATCTTAGAATTATCAATCGCAAGGATGTCGGCTTAAATATGAGTGTAATTACCAGCAGAAATTTTAACCGCCTCGCTGATGATGTCACTACCGACAATTACATCCAGTTATTCAATGGTTCCGGTCACCTGCCTGGTAAAGCGATTTCAGGTATATATTCTTATATTTTCAAAGGCCTGAACGGACAAACGGGAATGCCCGAATTCGACAAGATGGATCTTCCGGAAAAGACAAAGAATCCCGACGAGTTCCTGGTATATTCAGGTCAGCTTCAGCCAAAAGCCACCTTTAGTCTGGCTCCTGTATTCCGGTATAAATCATTCAGTTTACAGACAAGCCTTTACCTAAGTCTGGGAAGTGTGAAGCGCTTGAATCCCTTTTTTGGAAGAACCGGAACAAACAATGGAGTGCCGGGCCCATTTGCCAATGCAAACCGCGATGTACAGCTGAGATGGCGTAAACCAGGGGATGAACTGCATACTGTTATACCGGTACTGCGCGACAGAGTGCCATCATCCGAATATATAACCGTTCCCTACACATCAAACACGAGAGTTGGTACGGGAAATGTTCTCGATATCCAAGTTAATCCTTTTGATGCGTTCAACCGGTCAGACCTCATGATAGTAAAAAATAATTATCTCCGCTGTAACTACCTGTCATTAGGGTATACTGTCCCTTCAAAGTTATTGAAAGGTACTGGTATGTCGGGCGTGAATGTTAGTTTATCAACTAACAACATATTTACTCTTGCTAATCGCGGACTAATGGGACAAAACCCGGAAATAGATGGAATAGGAGGTGGTGCTTTACCAATTACCCGCCAATTTGCTATGTCTATCGGTGTTTCGTTTTAAATAAACTCATTCAATATAAAATTATGAACAAGATTCTGCTTATCATCTGCGTTTCACTTACGCTGGTGTCTTGCCGAAAATTTCTTACAGAATATTCCCCATCAGATGTAATTCCGACAACTACCGCGGATTTCGGAGAGATTCTATACGCCGATGGGTACCCGGAAAATGGTACCAGAACTCTGTACCGTTGGGCCGCGTTTCTGGATGATGATATTCAGTGTTATCTGGGACCAACCAACATCACTGCTATAAACTTCATTACGAGTGCCCGGATTTTGCTCCAATGGCAACCGGATTTAGCAACGGAAAACTTATCGTTTGGTATGGATATTAATTCCTGGGCGAAATTTTATAAGTTGCTTTTAGGAGTCAATGTTGTGATTCAGTCTCTTGACGATGCAGCCGGTCCGCAGGAACAGAAAGATCAGTTTAAAGGTGAAGCATATGTGTTACGGGCATTTTATCATTTCATGCTGGTAAACTTTTACAGCAGACCTTACAACGATTCTACTACTACACCGGATAAGATAATGGGTGTTCCCATCCGCGTTGATGCAAACCTGTCTGATAGCTTTATGACCCGAAGTTCGGTTAAAGAAGTGTATGATCAGATTGCATCAGATCTGGATATGGGAATTGAGTTGCTGGAACGCAAAAAGAAATTCAGTTCGGTTTTCAGAATATCACATATTGCCGCCCATCTTTTGGCCAGCAGGGTACACCTTTACATGGAAAACTGGGATAAAGCCGTATATCATGCCGATAAGGTATTGGCTGTCCATCCGCAGCTAATGGATTATAATTCAAAGATAGGAGTTCCAGTAACTATGGAAGATGGTCTGGTGGGACCAACGAATGTGGAGTCTATCTGGTGTTACGGTAATGCGAGAGAAAGATATCCTGAGGGTTATGGATTTACCTATGACGTTTCAGCGGACCTGGTTCAGACCTTTGAACCAGATGATCTCCGTAGGTCTATTGCTATATATGAAATTCCTGATTTCTTAAAACCCTATGTTGCTATTCCGGTTTCTCAGCAAAAGCAATTGGGTGATTACAATTCAGGAAACAAATCCATCACAAATTCCTGGAGAAGTTCGGAAGCATATTTGAATCGTGCAGAAGCTTACATCCAAAAATACCGCATATCCGGTAATAGCAATTATGCCACAGAAGCTTTAGAAAGTCTGAATATACTCAGATCATTTAGATTCCCGGCTGGTACTTATCAGCCCTGGGGTGTAGAGCCCGGGGATGTATTGCTTCAGATGTGCCGTGATGAGCGCCGCCGGGAGTTATTTTGTGAAGAAGCGCACCGCTGGTTTGATTTGCGCCGGTATGGGATGCCCACTATTAAACATATTTACACGCCGGATATTGGTGTTGTGGAGACCTACACGCTCAATAAGAGAGATCCGCAATATGTAATGCCTATTCCGGACGAAGTTTTAACCAAAAATCCGGCTTTGATCAGAGATCCGTTGTATGAAGGAATTCGTATGAAAGACTAGTTTTATTATCTGTAAAAACTCAACAAAATGAAACGTATAACATATAGATCAAAATATCTCGGATATTTGTTAGCGGCCATGGTTACATTCAATTCCTGTCGTAAGGAAGAAAAATTAACAGCTTCCCCACCGCAGACTTTTTATGTGTTACCTCAGGGTAATGCTCCCGCAGATGCCATAATCGTAGACTTTCATCAGAAATATGGTTCTTATATTTTGTATAAGTTTAATCAGTCTGATTACGCTTATAATTATGTCTCAAAACATGAAGACAGTGCGTTTAATGCAAATCCTGAATATATAGATACTGCGTTAAACTTTTTTATGAATCAACTGGTTGTACATTATCCTGATGCATTCCTTAAAAAAACATTGCCATTTAAGATTCTGCTGGCTTCTTATATCGGTTCCGGAGCCAGTCGGTCTGCAACGGGATTTGCAACAACCAGAAGTGCTTTAACGATTGGTTGGGCAGATAGTACAATCCTGGGCAAAACAGCGGCTCAGGCAAAAGCCATGCGAGCATTGCTTCACAGGTATTATTGGGAGCGTGCAATTCGCACGAGATCTGTAGAAATACCACCTGCATTTGCAGCTCTGGCTCCTTCATATTCAACAATAACGAATACCAACCGCTATGCCGAAGGTGTTGTGGCCCCGGCTGGTGGAATATATCTGGAAGCCGATTTTCTGGGATATATAGAGCTGATTACGGGAAAAACTACAGCTGAATTAGAATCTACACTGTTTCTGCCTGCAACGGATAAAAAAGGATTAATAAGAATGAAATACGATGCCGTGCAGGAATATTTCTTAACCGAATATAACCTTGATTTAAAAGCGATCGGCCAGCTTCCCTAGTTGATCACGCATCCTCTGGTTTCAGCGATTATTTAAAATATCTCACTTATGGTTTTGATAAAAACTCGTCAGTTTTTATTACTGATAGCTATTGTCTTGTCTATTGGCCTGGAGGTTTATTCACAACCTCCATCCAAAAAGGAAAAGAATGCGTTTCGGTCTGAGGTCATACGTACTGTGATGCAGCGGGCAATAAAAAATCATTATAATTCACCGTCACTCGATGATGCATATTCTGCTACCTTATGGAAAAACTTCATTCTGAAACTGGATCCCAATAAAACGACTTTCCTGGAGAGCGATATAACGAGGTTAGCGAAATATAAACAGGATCTTGATGATCAGCTGAAAGAAGGTAGCACTCTTTTCTTTGATAGTGTTTACGCTACCTATCTGCTGAGAATGAACGAAAATCAGGAGATAGCTGAAAAAATCCTGTCTCAACCGGTGAATCTTACCGGAAAGGACGAATTCAGATTCCGGGATGCCGCTGATTTCAGTTTTCCGGTGAATAGGGCGGATAAAGAAAATGTGTGGAAGAATTATCTGCGCTACAGTGTGCTCAAAAAGTATGTAGAGCTGAGAACCATCCAGGATTCGTTACTTCAAAAGGGGATAGTGGATAAGGAAACAGAATCCAAAGCCAGAAATGCGGTAATCAAAGCACTGAGCGAACAAAACCGTAAACTTTCAAAAGCAGGTGCAGAAGATGATTACTTTGCTTTTTACCTGAACAATGCGCTGAATGTCTTCGATCCTCATTCAGCGTATCGGGGTCCAATCGAT
>DATCKB010000524.1:0-2244 GCA_036562505.1 Parasegetibacter sp.
GATACGGAGCGATTGCCGGACTGAGCACTACGGAGCATAATTATCTGCAAAACGGATTTTATGCAAAAAGTCTGCAGGAGGAAATCCCCGCGCCCGGCTTGTCTGTGCAATTTCTGCTTCGCATCGAAGATGTAACAGAAGAAGTTGAGAAAGCTTTAACCGGACTAAAAGGTGACGAACGTCAGAAAAAACAAACTGAGCTGATGAATGCTATCAACGCCAGAATGTCTGACCCTTCAAAGAATATTGAAGCGAGAACTTACAGCATGTTCAAGGGGAATCAGTTTATGACGTTTGTATATCAGCGTTATACTGATATCAGACTGGTAGGTACTCCTCCTGAAAGCATTGGAAAATTCGGCGGAGATACAGATAACTGGGAGTGGCCACGTCATACCGGCGACTTCTCAATTTTCCGTGTTTATGCAGCGGCAGACGGATCTCCTGCAGCTTACTCCAGCTCAAATGTTCCGTTCAAACCTAAACATTTTCTTCCCATTTCATTGAAAGGTGTTAAGGACGGTGACTTTGCGATGATTTATGGATATCCGGGCGGAACCAACCGTTATGAAACATCTTACGGTGTTAAGCTAGCCACAGAAATCAATAATCCTTCATTGGTTGCCCTCCGGGATGTTCGTCTGAAACTGATGTTTGAGGAAATGAAGAACGATCCGGCTGTAAAACTTCAACTGGCATCCAGCTACGCAAGTATTGCCAACTACTGGAAATTCTATGACGGCGAAACCAAACAACTGCTGAAATATGATGTTTATGGTCAGAAGCTGAAAGCTGAAACCGAGTTTACAGCATGGGCAAAGGGCAAACCTGAATTTGAAAGCGTAATGAAAGATTATGAGCAGGCATATAATAAATGGATTCCTTACGCGAAATACCGCGTATATCTTAACGAAGGAATATTAGGTTCTCCGCTTGCTAAATTTGCTTCTACTCTTCTTGATCTGGAAAATGCCCTGGTTAAAACCGGTGTCAGTGCTGCTGATCAGCGCAAGGTACTTGACGCCGCGGCAAAGAGCAGAGCTGATTTTCTGGCTTCGCATAACCGCGCGAGTGATCAGAAAATCCTCGCTGCAACGTTAATGGTGTTCTATAACGACATCGCCCCTAATCAGCATCCCGTCGGATTCTTCCCTTCTCTCAAACAGCATTTTGGTGATTTGAAAGATGAAGAAACATATAAGAAATTTGCGGCCCATGTCTTTAATAATACCCTGATTCTAGACGACACCAAATGGAATGCATTCGTGGCCAATCCAAATGCCGTAACCCTTCAGGAGGATCCGGCCTACGCTTATGCAGCTGCTTTTGTGAAAACCTATATCGGCAAATTCCTTCCTCTGTACAATGCTTTTAACAATAGTAATAATGAACTGGGAAGATTATATCTGAAGGGCGTACTTGAAATGAATAAAGGCAAGGTAATGTATCCTGATGCTAATTTCAGCATGCGGGTAAGTTATGGAGCAGTGAAGCCATATACTCCGAGGGATGCCACTAAATATGATTATGTGTGTACGATGAGTGGAGTGCTGGAAAAATATGTTCCCGGCGATTACGAATTTGATCTGCCGAAAGAACTGATAGAGCTGGCTAAGAATAAAGACTTCGGTCAGTATGCGGATCCGGTTCGTAAAGATCTTGTTGTAAACTTTATTACAACGAATGATATAACCGGAGGAAATTCAGGCTCACCGGTTATTGACGGAAGTGGTGCACTGATTGGTCTGGCTTTCGATGGTAACTACGAAGCACTCAGCCATAAGATTGCGTTCGACAAAGACCTTAATCGTTGCATCTGTGTTGATATACGCTATGTTCTTTGGTGTATTGATAAAGTTGGCGGCGCGAAAAATATTATCAGCGAGCTGAAGTTGGTAAGGTAAAATAAAACAGTTCCGGAGCTTAGAATTTTCCGGAGGTTTATAATTCAGATCAACATAAATCCAAATTTAAGAGGTTGTATCACTTGGATGGTACAGCCTCTTTTAATTTAACAAGCTGAATTTCTCCACCACCTGCAACAAGCTGAAAACTTTCTTCTCCGTGAGATCAAAATTGGCGACGCGTATTTAAGCTAGTTCAATTCACCCAGATTCGATATTCTGTCTATGATTTTATAAAGTTGTTCTGTAGTATCTTTTCCCGGGCTGTAATAGTGAAATTCCCAAATCCCAAGTGTCCCATTATTTTTATTCGTGTAGTTAAAGAATCTGATCCGGGCGT
>DATCKB010000354.1:0-7513 GCA_036562505.1 Parasegetibacter sp.
CGAAATTTGTTTGTTCCAGTAATAGTTGTCCATAAAACCTGTTGTTTTCCGGAGCTATATAAAATACTTCCTGTCCTACGGTTAAATCCTGGTTTTCCTGAATAATACCAGACAGCATTACAGTTCCTTTAACTGGGGACACTAAAAGAAATTGTTTTTTCCAACTTTCTAAATCATTCGACAAGCTATTCAACGCCTGCAAGAATCCGTATTTAAGTTCCATAAATTGTTTTTCCAGCTCTAATAACTCCTTTTCTATAGCAATTGAGGTAGAATTGTTATTGATAATAGATGCCTTCAGGTTTTCGAGCGGTAGTTTTTTATTGAGTAATTTGCTTTCCTCCTGTTTTAGTTCGAACATCGCTATCACAGAATCTCTAAATAAAATATTTTGTACTTTATAATCATTTTCTGCAATCGCAAAGTCTTTCTCATGAATTTCCTGCTGCCTGTTCAAGATGCTTTTTAAAGAATCATTATTTCGCATTTCTTGCTTTAGCAAGAGTTTTTTTGTTTTGTAAATATCCTTGGATAGGAAAGTATTGACCTGAATATAATTGCTGTAAAACGATTGAAAGGCTCCCTGCAATTCTCCAAGATGCATATATTTTTCGGGTAAAATAGAAATGCTGGCCCACTGATCTTTCCGAACAGCGTCCCATATTTCATTGATGACTCCAGAGAGTTGCAATACTTCTTCATGAATGGCCGTGCTTTCAATATATCCAAGTATTTCGTCTTTATCTGCATTTTTCCCTTCGCGTGCGAATAATCTGACCAATTTGCCACTCGTATTTGCCACTACGGTTTTGGGTGAATTGAATGCTGAAAGAACTAAAGAGCCATTCACAGTATCGGAGTATTTAATCATCCAACTGACCACAAGGAAAATGACAAGTACAAAAAAGAAAGAACTAATTCCCCATCGTATAAGACCGTTGGGAGCACGTCCAATAATTTCCTGAACTTCTTCGCTATGAAGATCCGCCAATTCCCTTCTTGATATCTGATCTGGCATACTAAATAATTGAATTCAATGCTTAATTAGCAAATTTTATGTTCCCAATTCCAGTTGATTCTTCACCAGTTTATAATAATCTCCCTGGGTTTCAACAAGTGATTCATGTGTACCTTGCTCAGTAATCTCTCCTTCATGTAACACAATAATCTGATCAGCGTTTTTTACTGTACTGAGTCGATGTGCAACAATAACAACAGTTCTGCCTTTGAAAAAATCTTCCAGGTTTTCCATTATTATCTTTTCATTATTTGCATCGAGTGCATTAGTAGCTTCGTCAAAAAATATAAAATCCGGATCCTTATAAACTGTGCGGGCAATTAAAATTCGTTGTTTCTGACCTTGACTAATACCACTGCCGTCGGCGCCGATTTTGGTATTAAATCCAAGGGGTAATGATTCAATGAAATCCTGAATGTTAGCGATAAATGCTGCATTTAGCAGCTTTGCTGTATCCGGGAATTCTTCTCCAACAGCAATATTGGCTGCGATGGTGTCCGAAAAAATATAACCTTCCTGCATCACTATGCCACACCGGCCTCGCCAAAAACTGTGGCTGATAGAAGATAATTTAGTTTTAGAAATCCTTATCTCTCCTTTTTCGATGTTATAAAATCGGAGAAGTATTTTTAATAATGTAGTTTTGCCGCTGCCGCTCATTCCAACAATTGCGGTAGTTTTCCCCGCCGGAATTTCGAGGGAGATATTTTTCAACACAGGTTCGTTATCCAAACCTGGGTAGGTAAAACTTAGATTTTTTAAGACGATGCTTTTTTCCTGGGGTAGGGTTGTAAGAAGAGGTGCATCGGAAGATTCTTCATCGTCCATGGTATGAATTTCATTTATCCGGTCAAGGCTTATTTTTGCATCTTGAAAGGTTTGAACAAAAGTTATCATTTGTTGAACAGGACTGTTCAATTGTCCTATGATATATTGAACTGCCATCATTCCGCCAAGCGTGAGGTCTCCTTCAATTACTGCTAATGCTGAAAGAAAAGTAATAAGAATGTTTTTCCCCTGATTAATAAAAAGCGCACCCCCTTGTTGGACCTGATTTATCATTAATGATTTGATACTAAGCTTGAATAGCCTTGCCTGAATTCTTTCCCATTTCCATCGTTTTTCTTTTTCACAATTATTTAATTTAATCTCTTGCATGCCCTGGATCATTTCAATAGTGGCATTTTGATTTGCAGAAGAAATATCGAATCTTTTATAATCAAGATTTCGCCGAACCTTTAAGAACAATAGTATCCATAAGAAGTAAACGATACTTCCGATCAGAAATACAATGAATAGCTGGATATCATAAGCAATCACGATGAAGGTGAATACAATAAAATTGATAAGTGAAAATGCTATATTAAGCACGGAATTAGTTAGAAAACTTTCAATGCGTTTGTGGTCACCCATTCGTTGTGTGATATCGCCTACCATTTTTACATCGAAATAAGAAAGCGGCAGCTGCATTAGTTTTATAAAAAAGTCGGTGAGAAGGGAAATATTTATTCTGGTACTGATATGCAGCAATATCCAGCTTCTGATAAACTCCACAACTGTACTCCCTGCGAAAATCATTAGTTGCCCAATAAGAATTAACGTAATAAAACTTACATCTCCCGTTGAAATGCCTGTATCCACAACTGCCTGCGTTAAAAAGGGAAGTATAACCGACAAAATGCTACCTACAAGTAAACCCAATGCGAGTTGAAAAAACAATTTTTTATACCGAAGAAAATAGGAAGCGATGATTCCGAAACTTAGTTTTCTAACTCCTTCATCATCTTCTGTTTTGTCGAATATATGAGTAGGTTCCGCAAGCAAAGCTATTCCTAAGTCTTCTCCATTTTCGCGTGTGCTTATCCATCCGGAAAGGAAATCTGCTTTTGAAAGTTTAATGCGACCTTTGGCAGGATCTGCTATATAGACACTCGAAGCAGAAATTTTATAAACAACTACAAAATGATTTTGTTTCCAATGCGCAATGAAAGGAAGAACCGCCTGTTTCTGTAGTTTTTCAAAATTTACCTTGACGGGTAAGGTCCTTAGTCCGATAGATTCAGCGGCATCACAAATACCCAAAAGTGAAACACCTGCGCGGTTTACCTGACACTTTTGACGAAGAAATTGAAGACTCAATGATTTGCCATAATATTATGTAATCATTCTGAGGCAGGTGGGGCCACAGTCCATTGCATCATATTGCCGGTAGGTGGGGAAGCTCATAGCTTAAGGGATGGTTAAGTTATTTGAACTATGAATATAAGGATAAAATATATATGTTTGTCGAAACAACAATATATTTTTAAAGCATACTAATAAATAAAGGTTTCCATTTAGTTTAGCATTGAGGGCGCCAATCTAATCTCTAAAGGAGTAATTTTCCAATGTTGATATTTATCAGAACCCTCAGATATGTAAACTCTCTGTACCGCTCGTCCAATTCCCTTCTTCCTAATCAATATTTTTCCTCATATTGCAGGAAACAAATTTTTAATCATGAGATCTGACTTTTCATTTCTTCGTGCAAAGCAGGTTTTCACGTTTGCGATAATGTTCATAACCACTGTTGCCTTTGCGCAGGAGGTTAAAAGCAAATATGATTATCACGCGGCGTTTAACAATCAGTTCTACACTACTACCGGAACACCTTACCGTTCTGCAAGCGGCCAGCCCGGCCCTGCATACTGGCAAAACCGGGCTGACTACCACCTCACTGTTTCCCTGAATGATCAAACCAATGAAATTTCAGGAAAAGCTGCGATATCTTATATCAACAACAGTCCCGACGTACTTCCCTTCCTTTGGGTGCATCTCGACCAGAATTTGTTCGCCAAAGGTTCCAGAGGCTCGGCTATTCTCTCTGTCTTCGGGAGCCGTTATGGAACCCAGGATGAGGATTTTGAAGGAGGAATGAAAATTAAATCGGTTAAAGTGGCTCCTTCTAAAAAATCAAAAACTGCAACAGAGGTAAACTATACCATTACCGATACCCGTATGCAGGTATGGCTGCCGGAAGAACTCAAGGCTAACGGTGGTGCCGTGGAGCTCATCATTGAGTATTCCTATATTTCACCTTCTTACGGTGCAGATCGTACCGGTGTGTTACCAACAAAGCATGGAAAGATTTTCTCCGTAGCACAGTGGTATCCGCGAATGTGCGTGTATGACGATATTCTTGGATGGAACACTCTTCCCTATACCGGTCCCGGTGAGTTTTATCTGGAATATGGTGATGTAGATATGGAAATTACCGCCCCGGCTCATTTGTTTGTTGTTGGGTCAGGTGAATTGCTGAACCTGAATGAAGTGCTAACTCCCGAGCAGTTGAAAAGGTGGAACACAGCCGCCAACAGCGAAAAGACAGTTATCATCAGAACAGAAAAGGAAGTTGAAGAGATGTCCGGCAAAACGCTTTCTGCGTTGAAAACTTGGAAGTTCAGGATGAAGAATACCAGAGATGTAGCCTGGGCAGCATCAGCTGCGTTCATCATCGATGGTGCAAAAATCAATTTAAAGAGCGGAAATAAATGCATGGCTCTTTCAGCCTATCCGGTAGAAAGCGCAGGAAATAATGCCTGGAGCAGGTCAACTGAATATACTAAAGCTTCAATTGAACATTATTCAAACAAATGGTTTGAATATCCTTACCCGACTGCGGTGAATGTTGCTTCGAATGTTGGTGGTATGGAATATCCCGGCGTTTCATTCTGCGGATGGAGAGCAAAGAGTTCATCATTATGGGGAGTAACCGACCACGAGTTTGGACATAACTGGTTCCCGATGATTGTAGGAACAAACGAGCGTATACATGGGTGGATGGATGAAGGATTCAATACTTTTATCAACGATTTGTCTACCCAGGCTTTTAACAATGGTGAATATGATGCAGGTAAAAAGAATATGCATCAGTTCGGAATGATGCTTACCAGTCCGAATCTCGAGCCTATGCTCACAGCACCTGCCGGGATGAAAGAAAATAACATTGGTATTCTTTTATATTACAAACCTTCAGAAGGATTGCATTTACTGCGCAATCATATTCTTGGGCCGGAAAGATTTGACATGGCATTTAGAGAATATATCCGTCGCTGGGCATATAAGCATCCCGGTCCGGATGATTTCTTCCGCACAATCGAAAATGTTGCCGGTGAAAATCTGAACTGGTTCTGGAGAGGCTGGTTTATTCATAACTGGCGTCTGGATCAGGCCATTCGTGATGTGAAGTATCAAAGAAATGACCCGTCTCAGGGGGCATTAATTACAATTGATAACCTCGAGCAAATGCCCATGCCCGTTATACTGGAAATTAAGACCGAAAGCGGAAAAACTGACCGCGTGAAACTACCGGTGGAAATCTGGGAGAGAAATACAAGCTTCGTGTATAAACATCCGTCTACTGAAAAGATTGTTTCAGTGACCATTGATCCCGATAGAGAATTTCCCGATGTTAATCCGAAGAATAATAGCTGGAAGAATTAGTATCAGGTAATTAAAATTTTGAATGAAAATTAACTGCAAGTCAGCAGTCAGTTTTAAGGAGAACTCAAAAGGGCCGGTTGCAGAACAAGCTGCAACCGGTTTTTTTATTTTCCTTTAAATACAGGCTTTCTCTTTTCTAAAAATGCACTGGTGCCTTCCATTACATCTTCGGTAGAGAAGCAGGCTCCGAATTCTTTCACCTCTTCAGCAAACCCATCTACCTTGCCGTCTGCGGCAATATTAGCCAGACTGATACAGGCTGAAACCGCAAGAGGCGCTTTGGAATTTATATTTTTAAGAATCTCCACACACTTGGGGAGCAGTTCATCCGGAGTAGAAATATGATTGATTAAACCATATTGCAATGCAGTGTTCGCATCAATGATATTCGCGCTTATGAGCAATTCAATTGCCCGGCCTTTTCCGACTAACTGAGTTAAACGCTGGGTCCCGCCGTATCCGGGTATAAGACCAAGGTTTACCTCGGGTTGTCCGAATTTTGCATTTTCCGCACCCAGTCTGAAATGACAACTCATAGCTAACTCACAACCACCACCAAGTGCAAATCCATTTACGGCGGCCACCACTGGTTTTGGGCAACGTTCAATTCGCATAAATAAATCCTGACCCTTTTGCGCTAATGCCATTCCCTCTTCTCGTGAAAGTCCGGAAAACTCAGAAATATCAGCACCTGCAACGAACGCTTTACCACCTGCACCGGTGATGATGGCTGAACGGATTTCCGGATTCGTATATACATCATCGATAGCTTTAGAAAGTTCATCAATAACCATCTTGTTGAGAGCATTTAATTTCTCCGGTCTGTTGATGGTTATAATACAGATCTGATCTTTTATTTCGGTTAGTAGTGTTTGGTACATATCTTAAACTATTTTCTGTTTTCTTCCACCCATTTTTTAATATAGTCAGCAATTTCTGATGTTGATGTTCCCGGAGCGAAAAGTTTTCCCACACCCATTTCGTTTAATGCAGCCATATCTTCTTCGGGAATGATGCCACCACCGGTGAGCAGCACATCATTCATCCCTTTTTCTTTCATTAACTGAATGATTTTGGGGAATACCGTCATGTGAGCCCCACTTAAAATGCTGATACCAATAGCATCTACATCTTCCTGTAATGCAGCATTCACCACCATTTCAGGAGTTTGACGCAGTCCGGTATAAATAACTTCCATACCGGCATCGCGAAAAGAAGTAGCGATGACTTTTGCTCCGCGGTCGTGACCGTCGAGTCCAACTTTAGCAACTAATACTCTGATCGGGCGGTTCATATTCTTAATTTAAATAAGTCTCGTTTTAATTGGTTATGACCTAAAAATTGACAGTGCTTTCTTTATCCGAGCGATGGTTTCTTCCTTACCAATCATACGCGCAATATCAAATACAGCCGGACCAAACTTTCCTCCTACCAGCATAATGCGGAAGGGAAGCATTACTTCTCCGGGTTTGATAGCATGAGCTGCTGTCAATTCTTTAAATCCTGCTTCAATATTTTCGCTGCTCCAGTCTTCCTGAATATTTAGCTTTTCCACAAACTCATTAAAGAAGGCTGTTTTAGCATCATTCCATTTTGGTTTCACGCTGTCGGCGTCAATGTTTTCAGGCGCGCGGAAAAAGAAACTGCTTTGGTCATAGAAATCTCCCAGCAACGAGCATCGTTCTTTAACCAGATCAATCACTTGTTTTAACAGCGAATCATTATCTACTGATAGGTCTTTTTCTTCTAACACAGATTTTACATGGGGTAAAAGCTGTTCTGCTGAATTCCTCTTTATCCATTCGTGGTTAAACCATTTTGCCTTTTCAAAATCGAATTTGGCTCCGCCCCGGTGAATTCTTTCTATTGAGAATTTTCCTATCAGTTCATCCAGAGAAAAAAGCTCCTGCTCGGTACCATCATTCCATCCTAATAAAGCCAGCAAATTCACGAACGCTTCGGGGAGAAATCCGCGTTCACGGAATCCTTCAGTAAACTCTCCTGTTCTTGGAT
>DATCKB010000367.1:0-6949 GCA_036562505.1 Parasegetibacter sp.
GTATTTATTAAAAAAGCCTTTGCATTTTCATTGAATGACCGGTCGCTGTATAGTTTGTCGAAATTGGAAGAATAGCCAACCTGAGCCATTCCATCGTACAATTCAAAATGGGGAATAAATGAAACATCTGAAAGTCTGAAATTTCCGTTGGAAGCTTTCAGATATGCACCCGCTAAACCGCGTTGTATTTTCAAAGTGGCGCCACCCGAAAAATGAGTAATCTCATCGCAATATATCGTTTGTGCATAGGTGCCATAAATTTCACCCCAGCTTGAAGCAATCATTTTCGCACCCAGTGAACTTGTAGTCATCTGGTTCATCTCTGCAAAATGCTGAACGTCGCGAATTGTATCGATAAAGTAATATGGGGTGGAACGTAAGTGTAGATAGTTGCGAATATTCGCTCCGAAGGCGATAGCTTTGTTCTTACCAAGTGCAACACGGGTATTCATCAGTCTGAAATCCGATTGATAATGTGCTTCACGGGAATAATAACCGGCTTTAACTTCGTACTGCGACTTTTCCGGTGAACTAAGCAAACTGTAGTCGTGAATAGCAATTATATTCGTGGAAACTTTTTGCTGAGTGGCAATGGGAGTTATATCCCAGATATGTGGCAACCGGACTGTAGAAGCAGGGTTATCATACACGGTAAGTCCGCTGCTAAAAAGATTACCATGCAATCCATGATAAGACTGAGCCCTCAAAAAGAGCACGGATATCACACAAAGAACTGAAGTAAGTGTTTTTTTCATTGGAAAATCTGTGAACCACCGGAATAACCCGCAAATGTCTGACCAAATATCTGATAATTTGAGGAAAAAGGTTAATTTGATAGTCGATGGAAATTTAGAATTCATCTCGCCTCAGGTGAGACAAAAAGCAAAAAAATCTTCAATTGACTCAATATTTTCTCATAAAAGTAAAATCAGTTGGTATGAAAAAGAATTTCATTTATACATCGGTAATCTTCGTGTTGTTTTCTCTTGCAGCCTGTATTCATTCTTTCGCACAGGATCAGTTTCTCAGGGAACTGGAAAATTCTCCTCGTCATCAGGAGTGGGTGAATATCAGGCAGGGCGACAGAATGCTGAGGTGCTTTGTTGTTTATCCGGAAGTTTCTGAAAAGGCTACAGCAGTATTAGTGATACACGAAAATATGGGACTGAACGACTGGGCCCGTGCAATGACCGATCAGATAGCTGCAGCTGGATTTATTGCTATCGCTCCTGATCTGCTGTCAGGCATGGCTCCTAACGGCGGAAATACACCCGACTTTCCCAATGCAGATGCGGCCAGAACAGCAATTTATGCACTTGCTCAGGAACAGGTAATACTGGATTTAACTGCCGCGGGAAACTATGTAAGAAGTTTACCCGCAGCAAACGGAAAACTCGCTGTTGCGGGATTTTGCTGGGGAGGTAGTCAGACTTTCAATATAGCAACTACAAATAAAGATATTCAGGGTGCATTTGTATTTTATGGAACAGGCCCCACTGATGCAGAAGCCATCGCCAATATTGAAGCACCGGTTTATGGTTTTTACGGAGGGAATGACAACAGAGTAAACGCCTCCATACCGGTATCTGATAGTCTTATGACAGCCGCAGGAAAAAAATTTGAACCGGTAATTTATGAAGGTGCGGGGCATGGATTTATGCGCGCGGGTCAGCTACCCGCAGCCTCAGCCGAAAATAAGAAAGCCAGAGACGAAGCCTATGTGCGTTTGATACGATTACTTAAACAGCTGTAGATTGATAAACGGTTTTTCTACTTTCCGATTTAACCTTATTTTTCCATTTCTCAAAACAAACACATACCGATAGAACGGTGTTGTAGTATTCTTTCTATTGCTTAATAATCGGAAGAATGCTGTAGGCCGGTAGTCGGACAAAAAGTAAATCAAACTAATACAGATGAAAAGGCTCTCTATCCTGACGCTGAGCGTACTGCTTGTTTCGCTGGTGTACTCTCAGCAACCCGTCACAAAAGCTAACTATGATCTGCCCTCGCGTTTTTCGCCCGGAAAACTCGCAAAAATGGTGCATTCTGTTTCTGTTGAACCTAACTGGCTGTTGCAATCAGAACGCTTTTGGTATACTTATGAAACCAGCGAAGGCCGTAACTGGTATATCGTTGATCCCGCAAAAGCTACCAAGAAGTTGTTATTTGACAATGCGGAGATGGCAGCAAAAATTACAAGAATAGTGAAAGATCCTTTTGACGCGCAACATCTGGGTATTCAGAATCTTCGTTTTATGAAGGATGAAAATCTGATTCAGTTTGAAGTCAGGAGTACACAGGATGTAGTCAAAAAGGACAGTGCTTCAAACACTACTCGCAGGCCCGGAGGAGGCGCTACACCACCTCCAACTGAAAAGAAAGTTTTTTTACTTGAGTATAATCTGACCACCCGCGAACTTAAAGAGGTTGAAAGAGAAAAGCCGGAAAGAAGAGTTGGTTGGGCAAATGTTGCACCGGATAGTTCAATAGTGATCTATATCAAAAACGATAATATCTGGTGGATGGACACAGCTAATCTCAGAAAAGCTATTATTAAAGAAGATGACAGTACTATCGTAGAACATCAGATGACTTTCGACGGTGTAGAGTTTTATGGTTACGGCAGGTCTGGTAAGCGAACTAGTACAGAGACTGACCGCACGAGGAATTCCCGCAGATCAATAAATGTATTATGGTCTCCGGATTCCAGATATTTCGTGCTAACCCGTACGGATATGCGAAAAGTGAAAGATCTCTGGGTCATCAATAATCTGGCTGAACCTCGTCCTACCCTGGAAACCTATAAATATCATATGCCCGGTGAACAGGATGCACCGATCGAAGAAATGATGATTTTTGATGTTGCCAGCAAGAAAGGGAAGAGAGTACCTGCTGATATGTTTAAACATCAGACTCTGGGCTTATGGTCGAAGCCGGTTCCTGCAAAATACAAAGACAGCACTGCCCTTCAGTCTAACTGGTTAGGAACTAAAGATCGGTTTTTCTTTTCCCGGACCAGTCGTGATTTAAAGCGAATTGATATTTGCGTTTATGATGTACAAAAGGATACGGTCATTGCTTTGGTGGAAGAAAGACTGAATACGTATGTGGAAATTCAACGTCCGGTACTGATTAATGATGGTAAGGAATTCATTCACTGGTCGGAGCGCGATGGCTGGGGGCACTATTATCTCTATGATGGAAACGGAAAATTAAAGGGTCAGATTACCAGCGGCCCCTATCATTGCGAAAGTGTTGTCAGAGTAGATGAAAAAAACAGGGTGCTTTATTTTACAGCGAACGGAAAAGAACCTAACGAAGACCCCTACCTGTATCATCTTTACCGGGTAAATTTTGATGGTTCAGGATTGAAACTGCTGAATCCCGGAGATTATAATCATGTAGTTAACATGCACGAGGATATGAAATACTTCGTCGACAATTATTCGAGAGTTAACACTGTGCCGGCTTCAGCTTTGTTCGACAATACCGGAAGAAAGATAATGGACCTGGAAACTGCTGATCTCTCCCAGTTGTTTGCAGCCGGTTACAAATTTCCTGAACCATTCAAGGTTAAGGCAGATGACGGTATCACAGATCTTTACGGCGTAATGTATAAACCTTTTGATTTTGATTCTACAAAAAAATATCCGATCATTCTGTATGTTTACCCGGGCCCTCAGACAGAAGCGGTAAACAAAGGGTTTAGCACAAGCATGGATCGTATCGATCGTCTTGCTCAGTTCGGGTTTATTGTAGTAACTGTTGGAAATAGGGGAGGTCATCCAGCTCGCTCGAAATGGTATCACAATTATGGATATGGTAACCTCAGAGATTACGGTTTGGCAGATAAGAAAGCGACCGTTGAACAACTCTCCGCACGTCATTCATGGATTGATATGAACCGGGTTGGAATTACCGGGCATTCAGGCGGGGGATTTATGTCCACTGCCGCAATGTTGGTTTATCCGGAATTCTTTAAAGTGGCTGTTTCCAGTGCCGGAAACCATGAAAATAATATTTACAACAGATGGTGGAGTGAAAAACATCACGGAGTAAACGAAGTAGTGAATCAAAGAGGGGATACAATCTTCCAGTATTCAATTGATAAGAATTCTGAACTGGCAAAGAATCTGAAAGGGAAACTGCTGCTGGTAACAGGTGATGTAGATAACAACGTTCACCCGGCCAACACAATCAGAATGGCGAATGCACTGATTAAAGCGAATAAGCGTTTTGACTTCATGATAATGCCGGGCCAGGCCCACTCATTTGGCCAGATGACCGAATACTTCTTCTGGCTGATGGGTGATTATTTCTGTAAACATTTGCTCGGCGATTTTTCGCAACCCGTAGATATTATCGAAATCAATCGTGAAAACATGCAGTTAGGAGAGAAAGCATCGTCACGTATGCAAAACGACAGAATGCGATAATCTTAACAGCAGATACTTCGAACGTATCTTAACAAGAAATAAAAAGGTTGCTGATTCCAGCAACCTTTTTTATTAAGTATGTACTATCAGAAGTTTTTCATCTCACTCCCTATACCAACATTCTGAGTGGTTCTTCCAGTAAACTTTTCAGAGTTTGAAGGAATGCGGCACCGGTTGCGCCATCTACCACACGGTGATCACAACTCAATGTGACTTTCATTACATTTCCGACTTTAATTTCACCGTTCTTAATTACAGGAACCTCATTAATAGCTCCCACAGCCAGAATGCAGGCATCAGGCGGGTTAATAATTGCTGTAAATTCTTCAATTCCGAACATACCCAGATTAGAGATAGTAAATGTACTTCCTTCCCAGTCTGACGGCTGTAACTTCTTATTTTTTGCTTTCTGTGCAAATTCTTTTACCTCCCCGGCAATCTGCGATAGAGATTTTTTATCTGCAGAGCGAACTACAGGAACGAGCAGGCCGTCTTCTACGGCAACAGCAACGCCGATGTTTACATGATGATTAATCCGGATAGTTTCTCCCAGCCAGCTGGAGTTCACTTTCGGATGCTGTTTTAAAGCAATCGAAACGGCCTTAATGACCATATCGTTAAAGGAAATCTTTACGGGAGAAATTTCATTGATCTGAGCACGACTTGCAACGGCCTTGTCCATATCAATATTCATAGTCAGATAGAAGTGCGGAGCAGAGAATTTGCTTTCGCTTAACCTGCGGGCAACCGTTTTTCGCATTTGCGTTACCGGTACCTCTTCAAAATCAGGTGCATCGGCAATTACTTTAGCCGCAGGTGTTGCAGTACTTGCACTGCTTACGGGTTTAGCTGCTTTTGACGGATCAAATTCTTCGATATCTTTTTTTATGATACGACCACCGTCTCCGCTTCCTTTTACGAGACGGATATCTATACCTTTTTCTTTTGCCAGCCGGCGTGCCAGAGGTGAAGCTTTGGTTCTGCCATCATCGCCTGTTGATGTACCTTCATCTTCCGATGCTGCTTCTTCCGGGACTTTTAATGATCCTGTGGTAACCTGCTGACCTGAAGATTTTTCTGCAGGCGCATTGCCGCCTTTTGCAGCTGCAACAATTGCATCAACATTGGTCGATTCATTACCAATAATGCAAAGCAGTGCATTTACAGGGACTTTATCTCCTTTTTCCGCACCTATATATAATAAGGTGCCATCTTTATAGCTCTCAAGGTCCATAGTGGCCTTGTCGGTTTCCACTTCTGCCAGCAAGTCACCTTTCTTCACCTGATCGCCCACTTTCTTATGCCAGGCAGCAATAACACCCTCGGTCATGGTGTCGCTCAGGCGAGGCATCAGAATAGCTTCTTCCATTTTCGAAATATCAGCCCCCGAAGCTGCAGGTGCGGGCGCCGGTTCAGCCGGTTTTTCTTCAGCCTTTGAAGGTTGGGGTACTGACTTTTCCTGTGCAGGCTGTGAAGGCGCTCCGCCGTTTTGTGCAACCAGCTCCTCAACATTTTCGTCAGCATTTCCAATAATGGCAAGTAGTTTATTTACTTCAATTTTTTCACCTTTCTGTGCGCCAACATAAAGCAATACACCATCATAATAGCTTTCCAGATCCATGGTAGCTTTATCTGTTTCCACTTCTGCCAGCAGGTCTCCTTTCTGAACTTTATCTCCAACCTTCTTGTGCCAGGCGGCGATAACACCTTCTGTCATTGTATCACTCAAGCGAGGCATGAGTATCACGTCAGCCATAAATATTTCGCGTTTATCGTTTTCAGTTGATATTTGAACCCAAAAACGGCATGTCTTTGGGAGCCCGAAATTACAGCAAAAAACTGAAAGACTAACCCCACTTGTTAATATCGGAAATCCCGGGCCTCCGATCAGTCAAAATTCTACGCAATCTGATTTTAATCCAGTTCCAGTCTGAGACGCTGCCTGAGCTCGTTGATGAGAGGATAATGTTCTACCAGCTTATTATATTGAGCGCGGGTACTAAGAGGCCGTTCAATGGCAGTCTGAGCTTCATCACGCTCTTCAATTTCGATGCTGAATAGCAGTTTCCGGTTATTGAAGCGTTGCTGGAGGAATTCTGAAAGTTTAATCCGCTCCGATTCAACAAATTTTTGTTCCAGATTATTTCCTGTTATAATATGAAACAGGTCGTTGCTCTGAATCCTTAGTTCAGCGAGGCCAAAACTCTGTGCTGCAGGGTTGCGGGCTTCTTTTAACTGCTCAATATATTCCTGCCAGGCTGCATTGAGATTTTCGGGAGTCAGGGTAACAGCAATATTGTTCGCAGCCTGACTTCCCAGTTTCGTTTTTACCGCCTGCCTGATATCGTCAAGACTTTTATTGAATTTTGCTGCAGGCTCCTGCACCGCGATATTCTGCTGAGAAACCGGTTGGGAATAATTTTTTGGCTGTGCCTGCGCGGATTTTGTATTGTTAACGGGTTCGGTTATGCGCTGTTGAGGATTTTTCACTTCAATAGTCAGCTTCGGAC
>DATCKB010000371.1:0-1618 GCA_036562505.1 Parasegetibacter sp.
ACCATATACTGTTGCATATCAGTCGCAATTACTGAATGTAAAACCTTTTGATAAAATTCTTGAAATAGGAACTGGCAGCGGCTATCAGGCATGCGTACTTGCAGAAATGGGAGCACAGGTTTTCACGATTGAAAGACAAAAGGAACTGTTTGATCAGAACAGAAACTTTGATTTTCTGAAAAAATATAATAACCTGAAACGCTTTTATGGTGATGGATTCGAAGGGCTTCCAACTTTTGCTCCTTTCGACAAAGTACTGATCACTGCCGCTGCTCCGGTAATCCCGGAAAAACTGATTGCGCAGCTAAAACCGGGCGGCATGATGGTTATACCATACGGTGAAGGTGCCGTTCAGCGTATGCTCCGTCTTACCCGACAGGCGGATGGCTCATACAATGAAGAGCAATTTGAAAACTTCTCCTTTGTTCCTATGCTGGAAGGGAAAAACTAATCTAACGAATACAGCTAAACGAAAATGCAGAGGATATAAACGGATATCTGTTTGGTTCATCCCATTGATTCCTTTACTGTACTCCTGTTTTCAGTTACATCATAGCTTTTTCCAGCTTGCTGAGCCTGACTGACAGCCGAGCCCGAACCTGCTCATAATCTTCTACCCTGCTTAGTTTTTCCCGCACACTGAAATAGAATTTTATTTTTGGTTCAGTGCCTGATGGCCTTGCAGAAATTTTACTTCCATCATCCAGTAAAAACTGAAGAACATTTGACTTAGGAAGTTGAATTTCCCAGGATTCGCCAGTTTTAAGATTTCTGCCCACTCTGGTCTCATAGTCCAACAGCTCTACCACCTGCGAATTGTTAATCTGAGCAGGCGGATTTGAACGGAAAGCCTCCATCATCTCTGCAATTTCTTTCTGGCCGTTCATTCCCTTTTTTGTTATCGAAATCAGTGATTCCTGATAACAACCGTATTTTACGTAGAGTTCCAGCAATTTCTGATAAAGACTTTTTCCTTTATCTTTCTCGTAAGCGGCCATTTCGCAGAGAAGGGCTACTGCTGAAATTGCATCTTTATCTCTGAGTTGATCACCAATCATTAATCCATAGCTCTCCTCTCCTCCGATTACATAATTTTCAACCCCCTCCTTCTCTGTTATCAGTTTAGCAATCCATTTAAATCCGGTAAGTACATTATAGCAGCGAATACTACTTTCGGAAGCAATATTCTCAATCATATCGGTGGTTACTATTGTTTTTATAACCATATCATTCGGCTGCGCCAATCCTTTTTCTTTTCTTGCTTCTATCAGGTAGTTAAACGCCAGTACAGCTGTCTGGTTCCCGTTCATCAAAACCCAGTTACCATCATTGTCTTTAACCCCGATACCTACCCTATCGCTGTCCGGATCAGTTCCCAGTAAAATATCCGCATCAAGACTGCGTGCTTTCGCCAGCCCGAAATTCATCGCCTCAGATTCCTCAGGATTGGGGTATATAACAGTTGGAAAATTCCCATCTGGTGTTGACTGCTCTTCTACTACATGAACATTGGTAAATCCAAATCGTTGTAATACTTCGGGCACAAGTGTTATTCCGGTCCCGTGAATAGGCGTATATACGATTTTCAGATCATGCTGACGCCTGATCACTTCGGGAT
>DATCKB010000525.1:0-2556 GCA_036562505.1 Parasegetibacter sp.
ATTTTCGCATTAAAGGATTCAGCAGAAGCATTGGTTGCTCGATTAGTGAAGAAGTTCAGGATTTCCAAGTAGTGTGTTTGGATCGTTTTTGCCAGGGTTTTAAAACTTCCTATTCCTGCAGCTTCCACATCATTATACCATAAGGCCAGTTTCTTAACAGCCTGTTCTTTACTGGTGCTTAGCCGGTAGATTTCTCCTAATCGCAACGATAATAGATAGGCCTGGTGAATGACAGGATATCGTGAGAAGAGCAATTCTGCCCGGCGACGCTGTTCCAGGGTCCATAATCGAGTGTGTTTAAATAACAGGTATCTGCTGCGTGCCAGTAATTGTTTTAGGGTATCTCCATTCGGCAAGATTTCTGGTTGATAGGGGGCTTTTTGTTGACGCGCCGCCTCCAATGCTTGATTCTCCTGTTCCAATGCCTCCCATCGATAGTGGATTCTGGTTTCCTGCACCGCATCAAAAGCCAGTTGTTGTACATGAAAACGATCAATCACCCGACTGGCGTTAGGAAAACATCGTCTTACCGCCAGATTCAGACTGGCTGCCATATCCACCGTCACTTCTCTGACCCGTTTGCGCAGGTATTCGGGGATCCTTCGCAATATATCAATAAGTACTTCAGCCTGTGTGCCTTTGATCATCGCAATCACAGCCCCTTTCTTTCCTTTAGCTTCCTTATTGGTAACAATGGTGTACAATTCTCCACTGCTAAAAGCGGTTTCGTCTATAGCAACACTGGGGCCGATATTCTGTGCAAATAACATCCATTCAGCAGCATGTTCTTTTTGATCCCATTGGTGAAAATCACTCAGATGATGTTTGTAGTGTTGCTGTAATTGCTTGCCATCTGTTTGAAAGAAATGACCCAGTTGAACGGGGCTGATGGGGTAATTATCCAAATATTCCTTTTAAAAAAAGACCGAATTCCGTAGTCATTCGAGTGCCTTCTCTTACCAATGTCCAATTGCGGGAGACGATCTCTTCACTACTCACCACTTCCCATCGCCTACGCTTGATACATAGTGCTACTTTTTGACCCCGAATGGGAAAATCCTGAACGGCGATTTCGGGTAAAAAACATTTGGAATGAAGCTGCTGACCTTTATATTCCTCGGGTACCGTATTCTTCTCTTCTAAATAAATTTTAATCTCTTTACCAACTTTAGAGGTATTCACTAAGTCAAAATAATCCAATATCCCTATGGGTAGAAATAATTCCGCTAACTGTTTGTATTGCCCCTCCAATTGATTGAATTTTTGACCGCAAAACAAACGTTTATTTATATTCCCCCCAAGTTTTCAACTTGTTCCGTTTTCAACTTGTTCCTTTAAAAGCTTAAAGCGGAAATCGGCTGAATCAGGTATCCAAATAAAAAGAGGCTATATCAGTGCCGATACAGCCTCAGTTTTGTAGCGCGTACGGGAATCGAACCCGTCATTCTTCCGTGAAAGGGAAGCGTCTTAGCCGCTTGACCAACGCGCCATTTCCCTAAAGGGAGTGCAAAGATAATATCCGAAATAATTACCTCCAAAAACAATTTTCCTTTTTCTGCCTAACTTGTCCCTTTTCTTTTATTAAGTATCTTTGCAGCTCAAATTACAATTCAAATTTCAATATTATGAGCACAGTTAAAGTTGCCATCAACGGTTTCGGTAGAATCGGCCGTCTCGCTTTTCGTCAGATTTATAATATGGAAGGTATCGACGTAGTAGCCATCAACGATCTGACCAGCCCAAAGGTACTTGCACATCTCCTGAAATATGATACCGCACAGGGCAGATTTGATGCCTCTGTCACCAGTTCTGATAACTCAATCACCGTAAATGGTGAGGAAATCACTATATATGCACAGCGTGATCCAGCTCAGATTCCATGGGGAAAACACGAGGTGGACGTAGTGCTGGAATGTACCGGCTTCTTCACCGACAAGGAGAAAGCTGAAGCTCATCTTAAAGCGGGCGCGAAAAGAGTGGTTATCTCTGCTCCAGCTACCGGTGACCTGAAAACCATCGTTTTCAATGTAAACCACTCTATTCTCGATGGTTCCGAAACCGTGATTTCGTGTGCTTCCTGCACTACAAACTGTCTCGCACCAATGGCGAAAGTGCTGAACGATAACTTTACAATTAAAGTGGGTAGCATGACTACCATCCACGCATACACTAACGATCAGAACACACTCGACGCGCCGCATCCGAAAGGTGACCTTCGCCGCGCCAGAGCTGCAGCTGCCAACATCGTTCCAAACTCTACCGGTGCTGCTAAGGCAATCGGACTGGTGCTGCCCGAACTTAAAGGCAAACTGGATGGAGGTGCTCAAAGAGTTCCAACCATCACTGGTTCCGTAACTGAACTGACCTGCGTGCTGGAGAAAAAAGTAACCGCTGATGATGTGAACGGAGCTATGAAATCGGCTTCTAATGAAAGCTTTGGCTACACTGAAGATGAAATCGTTAGCAGCGATATCATCGGTATCACCTATGGCTCATTATTTGATGCCACTCAAACTAAAGTGATCACCGTAGGCGACCAGCAGCTTGTGAAAACCG
>DATCKB010000379.1:0-8448 GCA_036562505.1 Parasegetibacter sp.
ATCACTGCACCGCAAATGCAAAATCCAACCATCCTTGTCCTCACCGACCGTAACGACCTGGACGACCAGTTGTTTGACACCTTTGCCTCTGCACGCCAACTATTGAGACAAGAACCGGTTCAGGCCAAAGACCGGGAGAATCTAAAGGAATTGTTGCGGGTAGCCAGCGGAGGAATAGTTTTCACTACCATACAAAAATTCTTACCGGAAAATCAAAAGTCAGCTTACGACCAGCTTTCCGACCGGCATAACATCATTGTCATAGCCGATGAAGCACACCGTACCCAATACGGATTTGAAGCTTCCGTGAAAGCCATCAAAGACAAGGAAACCAAGCAGAAGATCGGTGAACGCATTGCCTATGGTTTTGCCAAGTACATGCGTGATGCGTTGCCTCATGCGACCTACATCGGTTTTACCGGAACACCTATCGAGAGTACAGATGTAAATACGCCACAGGTATTTGGTCAATATGTGGATGTGTATGACATAGCGCAGGCAGTTGCGGATGGCGCTACAGTGCCGATCTATTATGAAAGTCGTCTTGCCAAAGTTAACCTCGATGAAGAGGGAAGAAGGCTCATTGAAGAATTTGACGCTGAACTAGAGCGGGATGAAGAAATTACGGAACAGCAGAAAGCCAAAGCCAAATGGACAAAGCTTGAAGCCATTGTGGGTAATGAGAGCCGCATAAAGAATCTTGCAAAGGATATTGTCAGCCACTTTGAGCAACGCCAGAAAGTAATGGATGGCAAAGCGATGATTGTTGCCATGAGCCGGAGGATTGCTGCCCTGCTTTACAAAGAGATCATTGCCCTGCGTCCTGCATGGCATTCCGATGATTTGAAGAAAGGCGTGATCAAAGTAGTTATGACCACCTCGAGCGATGATGGTCCTTTGTTAGCTCCTTTTAAAACCACCAAACAACAGCGCAAGGATTTGGCCGAGCGCATGAAAGATCCCGATGATCCCTTGCGTCTTGTGATTGTAAGAGATATGTGGCTCACCGGCTTCGATGCACCGAGCATGCATACCTTGTACATCGATAAGCCTATGCGTGGGCATAACCTCATGCAGGCGATAGCACGGGTCAACCGTGTATTCAAAGACAAACCCGGAGGTTTGGTAGTGGATTATCTAGGCATAGCTACTGACCTCAAAAAGGCATTGTCATTCTATGCCGATGCCGGAGGAAAAGGCGATCCTACCGAAAAGCTGGAGAAGGCAGTGGAAATGATGATGGAGAAGTTTGAGGTAGTGCAGCAGTTCTTCAATGAAAAAGCCAAAACTCAGGAAGACATACTGGCTGAGGAACCCGAAGCCTACTATATCAACAGTTTCAAATTCAACTACAGGCGATTTTTTCACGCTTCCCCACAGGAGAAGTTATCCGTCATCTTGCAGGCAGAAGAACACATCCTTGGATTAGAGGATGGCAAGGCAAGGTTCATTCGTGAAGTTACCTTGCTGAGCCAGGCGTTTGCGCTGTCAATGCCTCATCCTAAAGCCATGGAAATTAAAGACGATGTGGCTTTCTTTCAGGCGGTGAAAGCGAGACTGGCAAAATTCGAGGCGAATGGAACAGGTAAATCCGATGCCGAAATAGAATCGGCCATCAAGCAGGTAGTAGATGAAGCATTAAGCTCCGATAAGGTCGTAGACATTTTTGAAGCTGCCGGAATGGACAAGCCGGAAATTTCCGGCTTAGGCGTTCTGTCCGATGAGTTCCTTCTCGAAGTAAAGGGCATGAAGCATAAGAACCTCGCGCTTGAATTGCTCAAGAAGTTACTGAACAATGAAATAAAGACGCGTACCCGAACGAATCTTGTAAAGAGCCGGAAGTTGCTGGAGATGCTGGAAAGCTCCATCAGAAAATACCAGAACAACCTGCTTACCACAGCCGAAATCATTCAGGAACTGATAGACCTGGCAAAAGAGATCAAGGAAACAGACAAGGAAGGAGAACGCCTCGGACTGAATGAAGACGAAGTGGCATTTTACAATGCCCTCGAAGTTAACGACAGTGCCGTTCAGGTATTGGGTGACGAGCAGTTGAAAGAAATTGCGCGTGAGATTGCAGACAAGGTAAGAGCCAACGCCACCATTGACTGGACGATCCGCGAGAGCGCACGGGCAAAACTAATGGTAGTGGTAAGGCGAACACTCAACAAGCACGGTTATCCACCAGATAAACAGCAGAAGGCAATTGAGACGGTTTTAAAACAAGCAGAATTATTGGCGGATAATTTAACGAAGTCATAAAAATTTGGAGCGAACGTAAATAGAATCAAAATATTCATTAGCAGTATTCAGCAGAATTTGCGCAAAACCAAGTTTGTACACCGGACGAGTACCGGGCAACCTATCCGGAAATTCCATAGGAGTACCGCAGGAATTTCATAAGAGTTTATATGGATCAACAGGAACTGAATAGATTATTATCAAAGGGCGAGGGATTGAAGATTGAGTTCAAAGAAGCGCAAAACGGAGTGCCCGACACCTTATACGATACGGTTGTTTCCTTCCTAAACCGGGAAGGAGGAATCATTTTATTGGGTGTAACAGATGATGCACAGGTATTGGGATTGTCCGGCCAAAATCTCATGCGGCTAAAGCAGGATATTGTCACTGCACTCAATAATCCTGATGTAGTAAACCCTCCTTTCCCGCTTGCAGTAAATGAAGTAAAGCAAGGAGCAAACACCATGCTGTACATTCGTGTTCCGGTAAGTTCTTTTGTTCATAAACACGGTACCGTTGTTTTCGATAGAGAAAATGACAGCGATTTTCGCATCACGGATGCAGCACGCATTGCCGAAATGTATGCCCGTAAGCGAAATGTATTTACCGAAAACCAGATTTTTCCTAACCTTCGCATCACCGACCTGGATGCTGCCTTATTTGAAAAAGTAAAATCCAGAATAGCGCTTTTCAATGCTACGCATCCCTGGTTAACTGCTACCAACGAACGCATTTTGCGTGATGCCCGTTTTCTCAGGAGGGATTTCACCACCGGAGAAGAAGGACTAACACTGGCTGCAGCATTGGTGTTTGGAACGGATGAAGTAATCGGAAATATTCTCCCTGCATACCGCATAGATATTCTTGAGCGCAGAGCCAATCTGGATCGTTATGATGACCGGCTTTTACTTAAAACCAATCTTATAGATTCCTACTTAAAGGCACTGGAGTTTATCAAATCCAAATGGCCGGAGAAATTTTATCTTGAAAACGGTGATCGTAAGGATCTGAGGGAATTAATTTTCAGGGAACTGGTGGCAAATGTTATCATTCATCGTGAATACAATAACAGCCTTGCCACCGAAATTGTCATCTATACCGACAGGGTTGAGGCCACTAATCCAAACCGTGCCCGTTTTACAGGCCCCTTAAATCTTGAAACCTTTGAGGCTGAACCAAAAAATCCCAATATCCGGGCATTCTTCAATGTACTTGCCTGGGCGGAGGAAATCGGTTCAGGGGTAAAGAACATGAATAAATACGTTAAGGCGTATTCAGGCGGTGCCCATCCTATTTTTATTGAAGGAGAACCATTCAGGAGCATTATCCCCATGCAGGTTTTGAAAATAGGAGATAATTATGAGCTATTCATGCACCTGAGCCAGCTAACCGCTAAACAATTAAAAGCGGGACGCATAGCAGCACTAAAAGAACTCCCCCTTGATTTAAGCCTGAAAAATATATCCGATACGGATGAATTGGCATTGCAGCTAACCGGCTTTTGGGGCGAAAAAAGTGGGGAGTTGCATGGAGTCAGATTCCTGTTAAACAAGCAGTTAGAGCTTTCTGATTTGAAAAAGGTAGGGAGTTGGACAGAAAAAAGTGGGGAGCTGTTAAAGAAAAGAGCGAGAGTACTATTAAGCACTTTACTACTCTCATTAGAGCCGGTTAAACTGGAAGAACTGGCAACCATATTGGGCTATACCAGCAAAGAACGGTACAGGGATGATTACGTGAAGCCATTAAAGGATAATGATTTGATTGCTTATACCATGGAAACACCGAACGACCCTAACCAAGCATACCTGATTACCGAACGAGGAAAAAGCTTTTTAGGGGGTAGTCCGATATAAAAAAGTGGGGAGCTTGCTGATGAAACAAGCACAGAATAGCAAGAAGAGTGGGCACCCCGGCAAATTTAGGTAGGGAGTTATCGCGACACTATACTGCCATAGTGTGAATAAATCTGAACTATTCGAAAAATTCGAATAGTTCTAAGGCAGGACTATAAAATTGAAATGAATCAAAACGAACCATCCGGAATTTCTGGTCAGTTCAGATAAAATAAAGGAAAAAAAATAATGAAGAAAAATGCATGATCAGACCCTCGTATTAAACATTCTGCCTTTCAGCCATCCGGTTACCGATAAGAACTTTGGATTCTTCAAAGAGAAAAAAGATGGCTATGCCCCGCTAAACCGTTGGGAGTTTCCACTGTCCCTATGGGAAACTCATGAAGATGATCTTCAGGATCAGAAAAGACTTTACACCGATTTTTCCACTATAGAAGGAAGCGATTACACCGCCACAGTTGACCTATCGAAGTCAACAAACTTTGCAACCCACTACTACAAATACCTCATACAGCAACACTTTGCAAACATTGCAGATGTTGTAAGCCGCGATTTTGTCGGGGATATTGAACTCTGGTTTCACGATACAGAATCAGATACGCAGGAATACAAAACCTACCAGATCTTTACCATCCGCGTACAGATCGGAAGAATCACCAACGGGCCAGAGCTCATTTTATCTTACGATGGAACGTCAAAGGTCTTTGTAAAAAGTCTCCTGCAGTTAAATGACTTTCCAACTGAATACTTTAACCGCGTCATTTACAACAACTGCATTTACAAATACGAGAACCTTTCACCGGAAATAAAGAATGACCTCGATCAGGTATATCCAATTCTGAATAATTCTCTCAAAACTTATTTAGGCATTCCGTTCGATATACCCTCACGTGAGAACAAGTACAAGCCTTACAAAAAAAGGATAACGGAATTTTTCGAAACCTATTTAAAGACAGAAGAATTTAAAGCCATCATCCCGGTACCCGATGCCTTTTACAAAGTCAAGGACGAAAACATATTAAAGACCAAAGCCGAATCGAACAGTCTGTTGTTCGGAAAAGGTACCGATATAAATCCCTATACGGGAATGCTGAACAAAGGCCCGTGTACGCCATCCAGACATAATCAGGTAAAGTTCTTTTTCATTTGTCCGAAAGATGAGTACACAAAGAATGGCGCTGCCATGAAGCTGTACGACTACTTCATCAACGGCATCAAATCAACATACAATGGTGTAGAGAAGGTCACCTTCCCAACCATGTTAGAGTTCATCAAACAGAACTTCAACATTGAAAAAGATTCCACCGTCAAGTTCGAAAGTATCGACACATTGCTTGATGAAGTGAGCGCCTTCCTGAGACAGCATGAAAGAGCAAAAGGCGTTCGCTACGTTGCCATTTATTTAAGCCCTGTTCCAAAAGATGACCCTGATCCGGTAAAGAAAGAAATCTATTACAAGTTAAAGGAGTTGCTGCTCAACCACGAAATCACTTCTCAGGTGATATACAAAGAGAACATCAGCAAGAAGGGGTTCAACTTTTTTCTGCCCAACATCGAGACAGCCATCCTGGCCAAAATTGACGGGGTGCCCTGGCGTTTGAATCGGGAACCCAAAAAAGAACTGATCGTTGGAGTAGGTGCATTTTATTCCTACACCCAAAAAGCAAGATACGTAGGCAGCGCCTTCTGCTTTAACAACGAGGGAAGCTTTCAGGGCTTTGAATGCTTCACCGCCAATCAAACCGACATGCTGGCCGGATCCATCCGCAAGGCCGTTTTAAAATACGTAGTAGAACACGAGAAAGCAGAAAGACTGGTCATTCACTTCTATAAGAAGATCAGCGAAGAAGAGCTGAAGCCGATCATGGAAGTACTCAATAAGCTCGGTCTGCAAATTCCGGTTTACGTTATCACCATTAATAAAACAGAATCCAAAGATCTTGTTGCCTTTGATATTTCAAGCAGTGATCTGTTGCCGTTAAGCGGTACCATTCTGCCAATTGGCAGAGATCAATATTTACTGTTCAATAACACCCGTTACCAGACAGCGTCTAATGGATCAGTAAAAGACTGGCCCTTCCCTATCAAGCTCACCTTCTCAGCATCAGACAATGAATTATTAAGAGACGTTCTCGTAATTAAGGAGCTGATAGATCAGGTTTACCAATTCTCCCGGATGTACTGGAAGTCCGTAAAACAGCAGAACCTGCCAGTAACAATTAAATACCCCGAAATGGTAGCCGAAATATTCCCCCATTTCGAAGCCGATACCTTACCGCAGTTTGGGAAAAGTAATCTTTGGTTTTTATAACTCAAAAGCATGGAAGCAACACAAGCACAACTACTCACTTTATTAGATGGTAAAAAGCAATTTACCATTCCTATCTATCAACGAACATACTCCTGGACTTTAACCCAATGTGACAGGCTTTTGGAAGACATCAAGCGTGTTGGTTCAGATGATGCTGCTTTATCGCATTTCATAGGTTCAATCGTATATTTTAATCCGAGCAGCTCCCCTGTTACCAGCGTTCCGGAATTACTGGTAATAGATGGCCAGCAGCGATTAACTACCATTTCTCTTTTACTGCTTGCCTTAACGCATTATCTGAAAGAAAATAAAGACATAAAGTTGGATGACGATGAAACCTGGGAAGAAATTCAGGAAACGTACCTGGTGAACAAGCACAGGAAAGACGATTCAAAATTTAAACTACTGCTTACTCGTAAAGACAAAGAGGCATACATTAACCTTGTGAATGAGGTTCCTGTAAATGAAAATCATTCGAAGCGTGTTCTTGAAAACTACAAACACTTCTCTGGAAAAATAAACCATGAAAATATCAAGACGATATACGCTGGTATAAAAAAATTGATCATTGTGGATGTAATACTTGAAAGAGATAAAGATAATCCACAGCTGATCTTCGAGAGTTTAAATTCAACCGGTCTGGATTTATCGCAAGCTGATTTGATTCGAAACTTCGTTCTGATGGGGCAACCAATAAACGTTCAGACCGATCTGTATGAGAAATATTGGTATCCGATGGAGCAAAGCTTTGGAGACAATATATCCTACCTGCCGTGGTTCATTCGTGATTACCTCACAATGAAAGAATCATCAATACCAAACATTGATCACGTATATGAAACGTTTAAAAGCCATTTAAAATCAGCCAGTGGTCCTAAGAGCATGGAAGAAATCGTAAAGCTCCTGCACCGTTACTCACAGTATTATGTACGAATCGCATTAATCAAGGAAAAAGAACCTCAGCTACTCAAACGTGTTAAAGAAATTCAGCAACTACGAATGGATGTTGCCTATCCGTTTCTATTGGCAGTGTATTCAGATTATGAAGACAAGGCAATAACACTCGAAGAGTTCGCTGAAATACTAGACATTGTTAAAAATTATGTTTTCAGACGTGCTATCTGTGGTATTCCTACCAACAGCCTGAACAAGACCTTCGCCACGCTTTACAAAAAACTAAAAAGAGAAACATACCTGGAATCTGTTAAAGCGGCCTTCCTGCTCATGGATGGATACAGAAGGTTTCCCACTGACGCAGAGTTTGAACGCGAAATAGTAAGTAAAGATGTTTATAATTTCCGGTCAAGGAACTACCTGCTTGAATCTTTGGAGAACATGAACCGGAAAGAACCGGTTAATGCTGAGAACTATACAATAGAACATATTTTACCGCAGAACGAAAACACCCCTGAGGAATGGCAAAAGGAATTAGGTGATGATTGGGAAAAGGTGAAAGAAAAATATCTTCATACGCTCGGCAATCTGACGCTGACAGGTTACAACTCGGAATTATCCGATAGACCGTTTAAAGACAAAAAAACAATACCCGGGGGGTTCAACAGTAGCCCGCTTTTCCTTAATGAATCCGTTCGGTCGGAAAGCACATGGAATGAAGACGCAATCGTAAGGAGAGCCAATATACTTGCAGGACGTGCCTCCAAGATATGGACAAGGCCAGCTCTATCCGATGAAAGATTACTGCTGTACAAAGAGCAGGAAGAAAGTACCGAAGAGACGGCCTATACTCTCGATCATTACGAACATTTGAGAGACGAGATGCTCAATCTTTACAAGCATCTGGAAAAGAGAGTCCTGAATATTGATTCTTCCGTAAGAGTAGAATTTAAAAAGCTTTACATAGCCTTTAAATCACAAACCAACTTTGTTGATATAGTCCCTCAGAAGAAACGCTTACGCCTTTCATTGAACATGGAGTTCGACAAAATAAAAGATCCGAAAGGAATGTGTAAGGATGTTTCCGGCTTAGGCCGATGGGGGAATGGCGATGTTGAAGTGGGCCTCGATAACTTGAAAGATTTGGAC
>DATCKB010000094.1:0-2787 GCA_036562505.1 Parasegetibacter sp.
GTATCCGGACTCGCACTAACAGGTATGATTTACGCATCGCTTATAGCCATCAGGCAGGATGATATCAAACGCCTCGTGGCATATTCATCCATTGCACACATCGGCATGATGTGTTTGGCTATCTTCGCCAACACAGAAAGCGGTATGAAGGGTGCAATGGTTCAGATGTTCAATCACGGAATTAATATAATCGGACTCTGGATAGTCGTTGAATTTATAGAGAAACAATATGGAACCAGAAAGATGAGTGGCTTAGGCGGATTAGCACAGAAAGCACCTTCAATGGCCATCATGCTGGTAGTAATGGCTTTCGCCAATATCGCCCTTCCACTAACCAACTCATTTATCGGTGAATTTCTGATGTTCAACGGAATCTGGTCGTCCACCATCACACAGTATAACGTAGTGTTTACTGTGATTGCCGGATTGACGATTATACTCGGTGCTATTTATACCCTCAACATGGTTCAGAAAACCATATTGGGGAATTTCAATCCGTCACTTACTGCTTCGGTAGATTTAAGAGGAAATGAAAAACTGGCACTTACAGTTATTGTAATCCTCGTGCTGGCGCTGGGAATTTATCCGGCTCCTTTGTTTGAATTAACGCAGAGTTCTGTTACTGAAGTGCTGGAAAAAATCCATATTGATTTAACACCAAAAAATTAACTCATCAATATAAGCTGAGGCTGAATAACCACAGTCAATAAAATAATATCTAAAGGATGAATGCAATAATTACTTCAGGAATATGGGGTGTGGTAATGATGTTCGGGGGGATATTTTTCCGTCGTATTTCGTCATTAAAACCTCTGGCAGTTATCGGATTATTATTGCTTTTAGGCGCTAATGTCTGGGAAACCTATTGCGGTGGTTTTTTTGACATTGACACCCGCGGAATGCTGAGATTTACTCAGTTCGGACTCTTCTTTAATACTGTCGCTATCGCTTCAACACTTATTTATATTCTGCTTTCCGGCAGAGATATGGAGAAGGTGAATGATGGAAAATATGTAGCGGAACACTATGCCCTGATATTCTTCGTATTGGCCGGTGTGGGTATTGCATCTTCCTTCAATTCACTGCTGATGTTGTTTCTCGGAATAGAAATCATTTCCATTCCTCTTTACATTCTCACAGGAAGCGAAAAACGAAATTTAAAGAGTAACGAAGCTTCACTGAAATATTTTCTGATGGGTTCCTTCTCCACCGGAATCCTGCTCATGGGTATAGCTCTCATTTACGGAGCAACCGGAAGTTTCAGTTTAGATATGATGTTTGACGCCAAAGACGTTTCTCCGCTGATTCTTGCCGGAATGATTCTGCTGATCGTGGGCATGTCGTTCAAGGTATCTACTGCACCGTTCCATTTCTGGGCACCTGACGTTTATGACGGTTCGCCGACTGTGTACACGTCGTTTATGGCCACCGTGGTGAAGGCTGCGGCGTTCATTGCCTTCTTCCGCTTGTTTGAAAGATCATTCTCACATGCACAGTCGCAATGGCAGAACCTTGTTGTTATTATCACCGCTGCAACACTGATTATCGGGAACTTCACAGCAGTATTCCAGCAGAGTGTAAAGCGTATGCTGGCCTATTCAAGTATTGCTCAGGCAGGATTTATGATGTTTGCCCTCTTTGCAATGAATGATTTCGGAAAAGAAGGGTTGATTTTATATGCAGCTGCTTACAGCATGGCTACGATCGGAATTTTCGCAATTCTGATCAGAATGAAAGATTATACATTCGATGGGTATAATGGGATGGGTAAAAAATATCCGTTACTGGCTGCAGTCAATACTATCTTTCTTTTGTCGCTGGCAGGTATTCCCTTAACAGCGGGTTTCTTTGCGAAATATTATATGCTGGCAGCGGCTGTGAAGAACGGAACCTATATGTGGTTGGTTGTTCTGGCCATCATATGCGCAGCAGTTTCGGTGTATTATTATTTCCGTGTAATACAGGCAATGTATTTCAGAGACTGTGAAAATCCTCAGGAAATTAAAACCTGTGCCGGATTCCGTACACTGCTGGTTATACTGGCAGCTCTGATCATACTCCTCGGGGCATATCCACAGTTATTGCTGAATTGGTTGTACTTTTAGAAAAAACAACCTTTCATGCGTTTCCGGGATAGTTTTTCCTTAGCCGCGCGTACTATTAAAAGCAATAAGCTCAGAGCCTATATTACTATTGCAATTATAGCATTCGGGATTATGGCATTGATTGGCATTATCACGGCCATTCAGGCCATGGAACAAAAATTTGCCGAGAGCTTTTCATCTATGGGTGCAAACGGATTTTCCATCCGGTTTAAGGAACCCCGGAATTTTATGGCACCCCGAACCAGTACTGAAGTAACCAGAACCGGTCGCAAAGAACGCCGTTCCAGCGAAGGAAAACCCATCACCCTGGAACAGGCTGAATCTTTCAAGAAAAACTATCCCTTTCCTGCTTTAGTGAGTATTTCACTGGATGGAAGGGGAAATGCAACCGTCACCGGAAACGGCAAAAAAACCAACCCTACAGTCCGCATCTCCGGAGGCGATGAAAATTACGTTTCACTTAATGGTTATGAAATAACAGTAGGACGCGGACTCAACGAAAGGGATGTTGAAAGCGGGCAGAATGTTTGCGTAATAGGAGCAGATGTAGCAAAGACCATATTCGGAGGTGTGACACCTTCGGGGTTGGATAAAACTATTATTGTGAACAGTATTCCCTATCGCGTAATCGGAATTCTGGATCCCAAGGGAGCTACTTTCGGATTCAGCAGAGATAATCTGA
>DATCKB010000016.1:0-1773 GCA_036562505.1 Parasegetibacter sp.
TCTTTGACTCTTTCCGCGTTGAGCTCGGCCAAGCCCTGTTCAATCGATTGAGCCGAACTCAGCGAGACTGTCAGCAATACGACAACAACTGCGCTGAAAAGTTGTTTTAATTTCGCTTTCATCATATAATATGGTTGAAAAAGGATAATGTTAAAAAAACTTTGGCTTAACACCTAACAAAGCAAAGATATAAAAAAGTTTAAGACAATTAACCGATTTATTCAGTTTTCAGTATCACATCCCGGGGATAGGGAACCGTTGGAACGAGGCCCATCTTGGTGATGATCAAACCTCCCACATCCCTTGCTATGTAGGTTAACAAGCCGCCACCCAGACCTGAGTGGGCTTCTCTTGTTATAGCATACAATTCCCGTGCCAGGGGGTAATATTTACTTTGCAAATCCTCCTGAAAAGGGTAATAGTACTTATTTTCGGCACTATCCCTTGCTACCCCTATCACATATAAATTTTCAGCCAGCTGCTGGCTTGACAGCTCTTTCCCGTCGCTGATCCAGCTCATGCCGATAAAGCCGATGGAGCTGGGATTCTGTTTAACATGATCCACCACCTGCTGGTGAGAACCTGCAACAGATATCCTCAAATCGCGGAAGTCTGTTATATTAAATAATCGCGAAAGGTAGATCAGGTTACTCGAATTGGCGTCATCAAATACGAGATTGATTGCGCCGGTTTTTTCCGAATGGGATAACTGTTCCCAGTTACGGATTTCTCCCCTGAAGATCTTTTTGAGCTCATCGACAGTAATCTGCGTACCGGCGTTCTGCCTGGAAGTGATTAATGCTACGGCATCGGTTGCCACATGGTGTGTTTTGGCGGTACTCGACTGTTTGAGCACCATTTCATTTTCTTCCGGAGTGAGCATACGCGATACGAAAACCATGCGTACGCTGTCCTGCAGAAGAGCCAGAACAGCTTTCTGTTCCGGGAGATAATCTACCTGAAAACTGGTTCTCGGATAAATATGCTGATACGCACTGGTAACAGCGGCGATGACAGGCTGAAAAGACTCATCCGCTGCAATTTTGATGGAACCCCTTGTAGGGTTATCGCGGCCGTCGTCCGAACCGCAAGCCAGGCATACCAGACCCAACCATCCTGAAACGAGAAACCTTTTCATTTGTCAGAACTTTTCCGATACATCTTCCAGGCTCTTCTACCCCGGAAAATACCGTAGACAATCATTAATACCGCCAGCAGATAACGCCCCCAGGAACCGGGATGCAGATAGGCAAATGAATAGGAGGAGGTAATCAATAAGATTCCTCCTCCTAAATAAACCAGTGCCATGAAGCTCGAAACGATCAGGGAGATCTGTTCCTGCACAGGCCTTATTTTCATAATTACTCCAACTGGAAGTTCACAGGGAGCGTGTACTTAACCCGTACAGCTCTACCCTGCTGTCTACCCGGTTTCCATTTAGGCATGCTTTTCACAACGCGCACAGCCTCTTCATCACAACCGAAACCTACACCTTTCACAACTTCCACGTCGGTGATACTTCCGTCTGTGTTAACCACAAACTGAAGGAATACACGACCCTGGATATTTGCTCTGGATGCTGCACCTGGGTAGCGGATATTTTTGGCAAGATACTTGTACATTTCTGCAGGTCCACCAGGGAATTCCGGGTTTTGCTCTACAGCTGTAAAGATCTTTTCCTCTACCGGTGCCGCTTCGATTACTTCCCCTTTACCGGGAGCCGTAATCGCTTCAGGGGCGATGATGAGTTCGGTCGCGTTAGGATCACCTTCC
>DATCKB010000022.1:0-3479 GCA_036562505.1 Parasegetibacter sp.
ACATTATTCTGTGCCAGAATATAGTTACAGAAAAGAAATAAAGACATTGTAAGAATTAGCTGCCTCATTTCAGGAGTTTTAATGTCAGGTCGGTCAGCAGGTATTTATTACCCGGTCAGATTGCCTTACTAAAGGTATTACTATTATCCTGATTTTTCCAAAATCTTAAGTCAATTAGAGCTATAATATTCCTGATCAATTGGTTACCATCCGGCGTTACCCGCACAGTATTTCCCGAAATGCTAATCAGCTTGTCTTCCTCCAGATTTCTGAGCCTTCTCCAGGCATCATCAAGAAACTCCGGCTCACTGAATGACGTAGGCAGAGTGGTCTCATAACGACACATCAGGTCGAGAATATGCTTTCGGATAATTAAATCTTCCCCGTTCAGCAAATGACCATTTATGAGAGGCAATATTCCCTGACTGACTTTCTCCTCATATGCTTCAACCTGTTTTTCATTCTGTGCAAATGCATTCCATGAATCACTGATCGACGAAGCTCCTAATCCTATCAGCAGCTTTCCCGGCAATGTGGTGTAACCCATAAAATTTCTGTGCAGGGTGCCGTTAGTCACGGCTTTAAACAGCGGATCATCTTTTCGGGCAAAATGATCCATCCCGATACTTACATAACCAGCCTCAAGCAACAGTTCCCTACCGGTATGATACATCTGCCATTTATCTCTTGCAGAAGGCAAATCTGCTTCTGTAAAATGCCGCTGCCCCTTACTCTTCCAGGGCACATGTGCATAGGAATAAAAGGCAATTCGCTCGGGGTTGATTTTATTAATGAGTGAGATTGTATGCTCTACACTGCTTACAGTTTGATGGGGTAAGCCATATACGAGATCGACGTTGACGCTATGATAATTGTATTTCCGTGCCCATTCAACTACTTCAGACGTCTTTTCAAAAGTCTGATGCCGGTTTATCGCATGCTGAACTTTCGGATCAAAGTCCTGCACCCCCACACTAATCCGGTTAAATCCCACAGAAGCCAGTTGTTTCAGATGCTCTTCGGTAGTAAAATTCGGATGAACTTCAATACTGAATTCATGCCGTTCAGCCACCACCGCCGATGAAATAATTCCGTTTAATAGTCTTAACAGGTTAGGCGGACTAAAAAAAGTTGGTGTGCCTCCGCCTAAATGAATTTCTCTGATTACGGGTTTCGAAGGCAGAAAAGAAAGATAAATCGCCCATTCATTCAACACTGCATTAATATAGCCATCCTCCATCCCATGATTTTTTGTGATACGTTTTGTACAGGCACAAAACGTACATAGATTTTCACAAAACGGAAGATGAATATAGATACTTACTTCATTGTTCTCCGACTGAAAAGTTTGAATAACTGTGTCCTTCCACTTTTTTTCATCTATCGTGGAAAAATCCCAGTAGGGAACTGTCGGATAACTGGTATATCTGGCGATGGGCAAATCATACTTTTCCAGCATGTCAACGTTGATCATAACAATACCATTTGTTCACCACAAATAAATGGTTCAGGAACAGTTCATCTGCAACGCTAAACCCTCAGGTCCACCTCTGAACCTTTTTACAAAATTAAAAAAGATCCGATAATTTCGGACAAATTTGTCCGAAATTATTTTCAACACCGGCCGTCTGCATGATATAACGGATGCCCTTACCTTTGCGCATAAACTATTCTTATCAAATGCAATATTCTTCCCAATTCCTTACCCCTGAAGAAGCCATCAAATGTATTCGTTCGGGAGACCGTGTGTTTATTCACGGCAGTGCATCAACACCGGTTACCCTCGTTAAAGCTATGCAGGCACGGTATAAGGAATTATCAGATGTAGAACTCGTAAGCATTACCAATATCGGTCCCATAAATTTTAACGATCCGGAAATCAGGAAAAGCTTTTTTGTCAACTCTCTTTTTGTTTCAGAAAACACCCGGTCAGTAGCTAACAGTTCTTATGGAGACTATGTTCCCATATTTCTGAGTGAAATACCCCGCCTGTTCAGGAATAATATCCTGCCTATTGATGTGGCGCTGATTCATGTTTCACCTCCCGATGTTCATGGATACTGTTCTTTAGGCACTTCTGTTGATATAGCCAAGGCTGCACTGGAAAATGCAAAAACAATCGTAGCTCAGATAAATCCCCGTATGCCACGCACGCATGGCGACGGAGTAATCAGATTATCAGATATTGACAAAGCTGTTTGGGTAGAGACAGAACTCCCCGAGGTGGATTATTCCAGCAAAACCAACGATGCGATGATCCAAATCGGGAAAAACGTAGCTTCATTGATCGATGACGGTGCCACACTGCAAATGGGAATAGGCAGTATTCCCGATCAGGTGCTGTCGAATCTGCAGGGACATAAAAACCTGGGTATTCATACAGAAATGATGTCTGACGGCGTTATCCCGCTTTTAGAAAAGGGAGTAATCAATAACAGTATGAAAAAGCTGAATCCCGGGAAAACAGTAACCGGCTTTATCGTAGGAACAAGAAAGCTATATGATTTCGTTCATGATAATCCGTCCATCAGGGTGATGGATATCGCCTATGTCAACGACACCAGTGTTATTCGCCAGAACCCACGTGCTACAGCTATAAACAGTGCTATCGAAATTGATCTTACCGGCCAGGTTTGTGCCGATTCAATCGGAAGTTACCAATATTCAGGGATAGGCGGACAAATGGATTTTATTCGCGGAGCATCATTATCCGAAAACGGAAAACCGATTATTGCCCTGCCGTCAACCACTTCAAAAGGTGCATCAAGAATAGTTCCATTCCTGAAAGAAGGTGCCGGTGTAGTAACAACACGCGGTCATGTTCACTGGGTAGTGACTGAATTCGGAATCGTTAATTTATTCGGAAAAAATTTAAAACAACGCGGAAAGGCTCTGATTCAGATAGCTCACCCCAATCACAGGGAAGATCTTGAACGCGCTTTTCATCAGCGATACAAATAAGCTGCCTGCAAATTAACTAACCCGCAGGCAGCCCCTTATAGTAACCCACGTACATGAATAGCCGAAAATTACTTCTTTCCTATTCTGCCCAAATGGGTGTTATTAAAGCTATCGCTGTATTTTAATCCGTATCCCAGTACTCTGTCCAGAGAAATATGCGCGAACAGAATAATACCCGCTAACACAAATCTGTCGTCATGATGGAAAACCCCGTGCGCAGCTACCGCAGCCGCAACCAGCCGGTGATGCATAAAATTGTAGGTAAGCGCCCCGATTCGTGGATTTACAGCATACCAGATCATGCCAATATCAGGAAGAAATAATAAGGCAGGAAACCACCACCAGGCAAAATCCAGCAGACTAAACATATAAATACAGAATAAAAAAATTGCGGCTTCCTCAAGCTTGAGTAATCGGGACATATCCATCAAAAATTAATTTTTACAATTAGTTAATTTAACGGCAAGCTAAAAAAATCAGGTTATCGATGCAAAATCGAAATCTGCCTGCATTAATAC